>NZ_JADBRW010000381.1:0-36013 GCF_020247025.1 Microcystis sp. M109S1 | reverse complement strand
GTTCAAAAATTTGTCAAGCATCATAAGTAAAATACTCTCGTTTTTGGCGATTATCTCAAAATTTAACTCAATTGTATATCTTTTGGTATTAATTTGTTTGTGCCTTAAGTCCTTCCCTATATGAATTTCAGCTACTTTTGAGCGTAGGTTCTCTCATCTAATTTTATTTTCAGTTAGTTATTTGCATAGCAATTCCCGAAGAGCCAAACTTATCTGTGGGCGTAATAACTATAGTAACTGATGACATTACATCATATGGTCTAGTGATTTCCTGGTAATCACCATCATGAAATCTTATGTGTGTAATATCTGGGAATAATGCTGGATCTACAGGATATAAAGCATTTGGATTATGAAACATAACTATACTTTCTGACCATACTTCTTGATAAGATGGATGGTCGATATCAATTGAAAAAGGAATTGGTTCAAATGCTTCTGGATCTGGATCAAAAAGTTTTCCAACTCTAATCATTTTGATATCTTGACTGCCAAGACCAGCAATCTTCCCCATTCTATTGAATTTTGTAATAGTTGCACTATTAGTAAATAAAACTGCACTAATGTTCTCAGATTCTGGAAGCTTGAAAAAGCCTGACGGGATTTTTTTGTCCTCATACTCATGAAAATCAATATCTTCTTTAATTATGCTCTTATTACCATTACTATCTTTTGTTAATCTAACGCGCTTAGCATAAAGATATTCGGACAAGGCAGTTCTTGACCATACCATTGATCCAGTTTGGTGGTAATCATGTATTGCAATTACCAGTGACTTACCACTAACGTGCTCCTTTTCCCAGTATTTCTTATTTAGCTTTGAATAAAGACGGCTTCCAAACTTAATAGGCATATAATCCCTAAGCCGTTCATCTAATTCTGCTTGATTCGTCGGCTCTGGCAGATCTTGTTTGTGTCTGCTGGGATTTACGGTGACAGCTTCAATGCAGATTACCTGCTCGAATCGCTCCACAACGTAATCAGGTGCATTGAAAGAACGATCTATGTTGAAGCCCGACTCATGAAGATAAACATATAGAAAAATTTCCCAGAGTCTTGCATCAAACCCACTCGTCTGAAAGTCTCGAATAAAATTACCATCAGGATCAGTGAATGTATAGATGATCTCTTCAATTAGGTTCCGAGCTGCTTCAAATCTAGGTTCCTCAACTAAGTAACGAAAATAAGGATGCAGTTTTTCTGGAGCAACAATTTGTTTATAAATATAGCGTGGTGGGCTATTTTCATCTCCTTGAGGATACTGTTCCTCTCCCTCTTGGCTAAGCTCAATTAATTTTTTTTCCAGGTTCTTGCGTGCATTTTCAATAGAGTCAAAGCTAACTTCAGTATAGATACAACGATAAATTTTACGTGTGTCTCGACCAAAAATCACAAAATTCCAATCGTTGTCGAACTTATCGATAAATATATTAGCAATAAGAACTCTCCGGTCGTCAGTGTACCACTCGACCTCCTTATTGATGGCAAAAGGCTGTGTTTCCGGCTTAATTCCTCTGACAAGAGGATTACGGACGTAGCATAGAGAATTAAAGTATTCTTGAGAGATTGAGTGCATTTCAGAAACTCTATAGCTTAAATTGCGATAAGTTGGCTGACACTTAGCTTTCGTGGCAACCAAGTCCCATTCTATATTTTGAATTCTGAATTGTGCGGTCTAACTATATATTATGCGGAAATTTTCCGTATATCACGCTAAATACGCACTTTTTAAAGAATCTTTCCGTATATTACGCTCAAATAGAGTGATCGCGAGAAGTTTTCCGTATAATATTACAATAAGCGTGTTATGCCGATTAGCGTACTCTGTGATGAACCCTCCCCGACCCCGAAAACTCCTAGACGTAGTGCGTGAAACCATTCGCCTCAAACACTACTCCTACCGCACCGAACAAACCTATCTGGACTGGATTAAGCGTTATCTGCTCTTCCATCAGAAAAAACATCCCCGTGAAATGGGGGGTGAAGAAATTAGAGCCTTTTTGACCCATCTTGCCGTTGAAAAAAACGTTGCCGCCGCCACCCAAAAACAAGCCCTCAACGCCATCCTTTTCCTTGATCGAGAAGTTCTTAAAATTGAACTGGGTAATATCGGTGCATATTTACGGGCAAAAGGTCACAAACGTCTGCCCACCGTCCTCACCAAAAAAGTAAAAATGGCTGATGATTTTAGCGATCGCACAACAAACTGCGATCGCTGCTCAGGTCATTCTCAACCCACCAAAGTTAGGATTGCTCATCCAAGAAATTGAATCTCTTGAGAAGCAATTACTGAGTTTGCGGGTTGAGAGTCGAAGTTATCCCTTAAATGAGCTAATCGCCTTTAGCTCGGCTTTTATGACGATGAAAGCCATTGCCAGCAACTTAAATCAAATGAGTCAAGACTTACCTGCCTACACCCAATAGGGTTAAATCCCTTCTTTTCTAGCTAAAAGGACGGGACAGTTGACATTAACCCGCACATAATCCGAGAGGGAAGTACCGAGAAGGCGATCGAGATCCGGTAAACTCTTAGCCACGGAAGGACGGCGATCGGGCGAACCCAACAGTAAGAGATCGACATTATAATCATCGACGAGTTTGCAGAGTTGTTCTCCCGGTTTACCCCCCGTCACCACGCAGCGATAGGGTATATTCATCCGTTTCACTTTTGCCACTGCTGGCCTTAAAATCGGGTTTTCTTCCATTTCTTTGGGGGAAGTGGGGGCAAATTCCGGTTTTAAGTCGGGGTTGACGCGGGCCAGAATTAACTCTGCTGAAGGATAATCCCGCAGGAGATAAATAGCCAGATCGAGAGCTAAATCAGCCGAAGTGGACTTATCGAGGGCTACCATCACCTTTTTGATTTTTTTGACGTAAATATCGTCTTTTACCAACAACATCGGGTGATTAGTCAGTTGAAAGACGTATTGACTGACGGAATTTTCTAGAATTGCCTCCAGTCGCTTGAGTCCTCGGGAACCCATCAGGATCAAATCGGCCCCGATTTCGTCGGCAACTTGACAGACGGTATCTTTGGGATCTCCTTGACGCAGAATAGTGGAAACTTTGCTGGGTTCAATTTTGACTTCTTGCAGGATTTTAGTCAGCATTTGGGTTCCTTCTTCCCATTTACTGGCCAGAGCTTCGGTGGTAATCTGAGGGGGAACAACCCGGAGAATGGTGATCGACGCTTTCCGGATAGCGGGGAGATCCATCAATGCTTGTAGCATTTCTTGGGTTTGACCTGCGCCGGAATCAGCGTATAGTATTTTCTCTAGCATAAGATTAAACTCGGTCTATGATCTTAATAGTTTTCGCTCATTTTCAGCATACTGCTAATGTTGTTCCCGAAATTTAACAACTTATTAAGCGCTTTTTCTTCGGTTAATGCGATGCCGAAGGCACTGCGTAGCAGATCGCACTTGAGGGGATTTTAAGTATTTATGCTCAATTGACTAGAAATACTTGGCTCAAAATCATCGTGTCAAGCGTTCATTTGTATTATATTTTGGCTGCAATACTGGCGCTCTCTTTTAATCACAGCTAAATTGACCATTTAATTGATGATTATTCATGGTTAATTCTCCAGCAACCAAGAGAATTTTTTATTTTTACAAGAGGTGTAGTTATGTCTTTATCAATTCGAGTAATTCTCCTAGTAGCGACAACAGTTTATCAGACGTTATCTGTTTGGTTAGAAGAACAGAAAGCACCGCCGGGTAATTTGATTAATCTAGGTAAATATCGCCTACATTTTTGTCTAGCGGGATCGGCTAGTCCCACTATTATTATTGACCATAGTTTAGGGGGAATTGAGGGATATTTTTTGATAGAAGAATTGTCACAATTGGCTAGGGTTTGTATTTATGATCGAGCGGGTTATGGTTGGAGCGATTCTAGTCCATATCCGCGAACTAGCTACCAAATTGTTCGGGAATTAGATCAATTACTCACCCAAGCAAAAATAGAACCGCCTTATGTTTTAATTGGTGATTCTTTTGGCAGTTATAATGTTCGACTGTATGCCCATCTGTTCCCAGAAAAAGTAGTAGGTTTGGTACTCACCGATGGTTTACACGAGCAGGGAATGCTGAAAATGTCGCCAGCATTAAAGGCATTAAAATTATTTTTCATCTCTGGATTTTGGATGTCGATTATCGGCTCAATTTTAGGCATTATCCGAGTTCTGAAAGTTCTGGGAGTTTTTGAATTATTAAAACCAGAATTGCGTCGCTTTTCCCCAGATTCTCGTTATCGAGTTAAGCGTTCTTTCTGTCGCGCTAAACACTGGATGACGATGAGTAGAGAAATGCTTAATCTCGACCAAAGCGCTCGTCAGGTGAGTGAGGCTAACAATTTCGGTAATTTACCGATAGTTAGTATTAAAGCTAATTCTTTTTTTAAACCCTCCTTTTGGACTCGCTTTATTCCCCTCAAAAGTGCCAACCGACTCCGGGAGGAGATGCACCTAGAATTAGGCAAGTTATCCGAAGATTTTATGGAAATACAAGCGGATAAAAGTGGTCATTTTGTCTGGATGGATCAACCGGATGTGATGCTCGATGCGGTCAGAATTTTGCTTGACAAAATTAACTCTGTGTGCTAAGTAATTACTCACCGTTCGCTCATTTCTCGAACCGAAAATTTGGTAAATTGTCTTAAGTGCAGTCTGGCAAACGCATTGATTGTTCTACTCGGATATTTGTTAGTACAAAAAGACCATTTTGAGGTTAACGAATTGATTGGGGTTTGAGCGAGCCAATTGGAGATCGCACTCTCGACACTGTTCTACCTACCTTATTCGCTAAAAAGCATACAGTATAAAGGTAACAGCAATTTTAAAACCCTTCCCTTAAAAAATTAAGCGAACAATGAGTTGTGACACTTAGACTGCGGAGTATGGGACTTCTGCTGACGCTAAGATAAAGTCAAATCTCCCAATCACTTTAAAACCTTTGTGATAGGCGTTTGCATTTTAGAGCAGTAAATTAAACCTCACTCATTCTAGGAGTCGATAGCGATTAGTTTCAGCGACGTACTTCCGACCTGGAATTTCATCGGGGGGAATTTGATTCCCTAATACTAGACGCATATCCCTGACAACCCGGGGGACATTCAGATAATAGCCATGCTCTGAAGGATCTGTAAAACTAGATACCACGCGGGTACAATCGATCGGATAGACATTGCGAGGAAGTTGTCGCGGCTGGATTGGACCATCTGTCCCCAGACGGGCGGTATTACCCTTAAGCTTATCACTGGCCCAAAGAGCGAGGTCGTTGCGGTTGAAATAGACACTTGTCCGGCGGGTGATCCGGGACAGAGACAACAATTTGTAGTCGAGATCGAAAGCATCATCATCCTCATCGGCTGCCATCATCAGAACCTGATCGAACAGTCTGGGCAGTTGGTTGCCTACTTGCCTTTTCAATTCCTGTAGAGCATGGCGCAAGACATAATTGCCCATGCTGTGGGCAGTGAGATGAAGTCTCTGTTGGCACCGCGCCTCAGTCTGATTAATGAAATCGGCAACTTTGAGGAAGCCGCGGGCAAATGCCGCCCCAGAAGCGGCGGCATCTTGGCGATCATTCTTGTAAGCGATCGCATTGGCGGCTCTCGGATCGGAAAACAGAAGCGCACCGTCTGAAGGCCAGGAAAACAAACATATATTCAATTTGAGGGGAGGCTCGGTATCGCCAGGGTCTCTGGCAGTCAACACTTGGTGCAGTTGAGCCGCAGCCGTTAGAGCGCTCCGAAATGAAACGTTGAAGCCGTGAATGAAGATCAATGTATCTTCCGCATTCTCGATCATCTGTTTGCGGACTTGCAGGGCGATCGCCTGACTGCCCAAAACGGGCGGATCACCCAGCAGATTTTCTGGGGCAACTTGGATTTGGTACTGAGAAAAGTTCTCACCCGTTACCTCGGCTTTTCCAAAACGCAAGTTAGCCAGTCCATCCTGACTAAAGGTACTCCCGAAGTCAAAACCCGCCTCTAAATCATTTGAGGTAACCAGGTTGCGGTTTGTAGCAAAGTAAATTGTCGTCATCCAAAATCTCCATATTTTCTTCGGTTTTTTGGGAACAGGATAGGCTAAACCACTTTAGCCCATTGCCCCTCCTCTTTTCCCTGTCTGATCCCGTGTTCAACTATATTTTTAGTCTTGATTTACAAGGCTCTCAGAAATCAGCAGAGATAAAGCATCCTCGGGAACCTTGATTCTGTAGTTTTTAGTTGCACATCGGGTTGTCTAACGATTTTGCTTCTCCTTTGCGCGGGTAGTTTTGCTAACTTTGGTGTTGGGGTTTATGTCTCCATCGTGTGTCAGGGTCAGCGACCATTTATATGGTCATTTGACACTCCCGTCACTAAAAGCGAGGGATTCTTAGTTCAACGAGTCCACTTAAATTAGATGCCTTGCGTTATCCAATCCAGATGTGGTTCTCTCCCTAAGCGTTACTTTTCGTATGCCCTACGATAGTTGTATTTCTACAAAATTTGCTTGAATTGAAGTGTTAGCTTCAAATACTCCTTTGTCTAGTTCCTACAAAGATTTTACACCACGAGCAGGCTTTGGCCGTGAGATCAGCGTTCGACCGAGCGTTCATGTTAGTGAGCTTGTTGAACTACTGACTCATTGTTCGCTTAATTTTTTAAGGCAAGGGTTTTAAAATTGCTTTTACCTTTATACTGTATGCTTTTTAGCAAATAAGGTAAGTAGAACAGTGCCGAAAGTGCGATCTCCAATTGGCTCGCTCAAACCCTAATCAATTCGTTAACCTCAAAATGGTCTTTTTGTACTAACAAATGTCCGAGTAGAACAATCAATGCGTTTGCTAGACTGCATTTGAGACAATTTACCAAATTTTCGGTTCGAGAAATAGCTCTCTTGGGTTTGGTGGGTAAAATGTATTCTAAGATACCTTCATCCTAGCGAGGGGTTGGAACGAACCACAAAGACACAAAGGACACAAAGATTGATCGATCCTATGTAAGTAAAACTTATCAGACAGAACCGAGAAGAGCCGAGAAATGAGCGAACGGTGAGTTAATAGGACAAAATTAACTTCTTGGTTAGGATTAGACGAGAGGCAAGAGATTCGATCGAGATTAGCCAAAATCCTAGAGACTTATTGCCTAATTAACTTTTGAGAGTTCAAAAATGAGAAAAATAGGCATGAAGCTATCGTTCATTCTTAATTCTCCTGACTTCTGAATCCTAACCCTAACAACAATTTTTGATTTTTACAAGAGGTCTATTAAGTAGGGCAGGCCAAATAAATCTAAAAACCTTGTTGGATAATATCTTTAGACTTTTTTGATATCAAAAAGTGTCAGCCATTGGAGTGAACGGGGGGAATAAAACCCCTACACCCTACACCCTACACCCTACACCAACAGACTTTTTGCCGCAAACCCTAATTATTGAGCGTAATAATCTGAGCGCTAAAACCCTGTTTAGTTAACTCTTGTACCCGTTGTTTAGCTTGATATTGTTGCTGAAATAACCCCACTTGAATAACATTTTCTCCCGCGCGGATAAATGCGAGGGGTTCAATTTCTTGAATTTTTGCCAACGTTTCTGTACTATTACTCTGAACTTCAACGCGAAAGAGTTGATTAGTAGCAATAACCCGCTGCTGTGGTGGGGGAGAAGGGGGTTTATTGGCGCGATTTTGCGGTGTGGGGGCCGGTGGATTGACAGTTTGACGATTACTATTATTAATCACCGTAGCATCGGCAGGAAGCACGGTAGCGGGAGCTTGAAAAACGTATTCTCTCAGGGGTTGATTACCGGAAACCGGGGCAGCCACCGGGGGGTTAACTGAAGGAGAATTAACCGGGGGCAAATTTAAGGGTGGACATTGGGAACAATTAACAGCACTGGGACTGTCTGAACGTTTAGTTGGTTGTCTCACTGCCGGTGGTGGGGGCAAACGACGACCGGGATAAAGATTCTGGGCAAAAGATAAGTTTGCTTTTAGCAGCAGCGTTCCTTGAGCGATTATCCCGACTTTTAACCAAAATAAAGCCGAGAAAAACAGTAGGTTTGTTCTCATCATGCTGGTTTGTCCTCACACAAAATTTGGGTACACCATGTCCAAATTTTAAAGTAGGAGATGCTAGTCTAGAAAGTATGTTGGTTAAAAATCATTACAAGATTTATGGGAAAAGTTGTTGTCGGTCTATCGGGGGGAGTAGATAGCTCTGTCGCAGCTGCCGTCTTACACGCTCAAGGTTATGATGTTATTGGCTTGACCCTGTGGTTAATGAAGGGTAAAGGTCAATGCTGCTCCGAGGGAATGGTAGATGCGGCCTTTATTTGTGAGCAGTTGGGTGTTCCCCATCATATCGTCGATAGTCGCGAGCTTTTCCAAAAAGAAATTATTGATTATCTGGTTTCCGGTTACGAAGCGGGAATCACACCGCTGCCCTGTTCTCAGTGCAATAAAGCGGTAAAATTTAGCCCGATGCTGCATTATGCCAAAGAAACCTTAGAAACGGACACTATTGCCACCGGTCACTACGCTAGAATTCGTTTTTCTCCTGAAAATAACCGTTATCAACTGCTGCGCGCCGTCGATCAAAATAAAGATCAATCCTATTTTCTCTATGATCTAACTCAAGATGTACTGCGTGGGACTTTATTTCCTTTGGGAGAACAAACCAAGGCAGAAACCCGCAGGATTGCCCAAGAATTCGGCTTAAAAACGGCAGATAAACCCGATAGTCAGGATTTATGCTTGATTGAAGCTCACGGAACTATGCGATCGTTCTTGGATAAGTATATCGCCGTTAGTGAGGGCGATATCGTTGATCTCGATGGCAAAGTTTTGGGTAAACATAGCGGTATCCATCATTATACGATCGGACAACGCAAAGGCATCGGCATCGCCGCCGCCGAACCCCTCTATGTGGTACAACTGGATCCCGTCATGAATCGGGTTATCGTCGGTAATCGCGAAAGTGCCGTTAGTGCCGATTGTCTTGTCGGACGGATGAACTGGGTTTCTATTGCTGAACCCACCACCCCTATCCGCGCGCAAGTACAGGTACGTTATCGTTCTCCGGCTGTTCCCGTCAATGTTATTCCCCTAGAAAATAATCAAGTGAAACTGGTTTTTGATCAACCACAATTTAGCATCACCCCGGGCCAGGCAGCCGTAATTTATGAAGGGGAAATCGTCCTCGGTGGGGGGATTATTTCAGGAGCCACCCCATAGGGAGAGCCACCAATTCACAGAATAACCTGATTATGGTTCGGGGGTCATTCTGCCAATTAGGGACTCTCCCCGGTAGGTTTAGCTAAAAATTAACGACGGGGTACAGAAGCCTCGATGTTAATATTCATAGCGGAGACTCTTGGTACAGGATTGCCTTTGGCGCTACCGAGACCCCGGGCCATAGCCAAGAAGCTGGCGATCCTTGCTATAATAACCACTATTTATCAGCAGGTAAGATAAGGGTGAATTTATTAGTCCATCGTTATCAAATTGTGCGATCGCTTGCTTCTGGTGGATTTGGTGAAACTTTTCTAGCTAAAGATACCCAATTACCAGATCATCCTTGGTGTGTTGTCAAGCAACTTAAACCCCAATCTGATCCCCAATCTTGGCAAATAGCAACGCGTTTATTTGATACAGAAGCAAGAAGTCTTTATCAATTAGGAAAACACGCTCAAATCCCCCAATTATTTGCCCATTTTTCTGAAAATAATCAATTTTATCTCGTTCAAGAATATATTGAGGGACATCCTTTAGGTGAGGAAATTATACTAGGGAAACAATGGGAAGAAATAGCAGTAATTGAATTTTTAGAAGATGTATTATCAACTTTAGCTTTTGTACATCAGCATAACGTTATTCATCGGGATATTAAACCTGATAACTTAATTAGACGCAAACTAGATAATAAAATTATTTTAATTGATTTTGGTGCGGTAAAACAGATTATTAATTTAAGTAATACTCAAAACCAACCTAAGACAATTGGAATAGGAACACCAGGATATATGTCAAATGAACAAAATCTAGGAAAACCTACCTTTAGCAGTGATATTTATTCTGTGGGAATGATTGCTATTCAGATGTTAACGGGATATTATCCTACCCAATTAGTTGATAATCAAACAGGAGAAATACATTGGCAAAATAACGTCAAAATAACACCTAAATTTACTGATATTTTAGTTAAAATGAGTCATCCAGATTTTCAACAACGCTACCCCTCAGCTAAAGAAGCTTTACAAGCAATTCAAGGTTTACAGGGAGTCTCCCCTACCATGGTGCCAACAGTTTCTATGTCTCATTCTTCATCTATACGAAATAAAGAGGGTAAAATTGCCGTTATTCCCCTAATTTTAATGTTACTTTTAGGAGGAGTAATTGGTATTGGGTTGAACACTTTATCTGAGAGACAACAAAACAACGAGAGACAACATCAACCTGCTTTTTAAGCTATAAAGGTAATAGGAATAAGTTTAACAGGAGTAAGTAAGATTTATGAAGCGTCAGACTTCGGGAATAGCAGTTTCACTTTTGTTTGGTTTGCTAATGCTGACATCAGGATGTAAAGGAGATTCTAATGCAGCAACAAAACCTAATTTTTACTGTGGAAATGCTCAATATTTAGGTAAAAATGCACCGGCTACTATTGTATATAATCCAAGCGCAAACAAAGATTTTACTATAATTATTTGGAAACCAGATAATTATTATTTTGGTAATCAATGGAATCCTCAAAAGCGATGTGATCAAGTTTCTAGACGATTCCAAGATATTTATGATCGGGATGGATTACAGTATATCACGGCTACGGTAGCAAGTTGGATTAGCGATCGAGAAGTTTCCGTTGTCTGTGGAGTAAAATCAAAAAGTGCTACTTGTAATCAAGATGATTTACTCTTTACTTTGGAAACCAAAGATGAGCCTTATGCAGTACTAGATGATCTTATGAAAATTCGCCAAGAACCTGAACACAATGCAGCCTTAACTAGAGGAGTAAATGATTCTAAAAATTCTAGCAAAAAGCAGCAAGTTTTTTATGATTTATCTGAGATTTTGAAAGTAGAAAAATCCCCAACACAGCAATCTAAACCAAACAACGGGGGAGCGTTTTAGACTCAAAATATACCTTTGTTTACGGGATTAGGAGTGTTTTGGGTTTTGCTTCTCCATTTTTCTGCTAGAATTGTCGCATAATCGCTCATTTCTCTGAGTTTATTTTCTCCTTGCTGAACGATTTTTAAGATTTCTGCTAATTCCTGTTCAGTAAACGGTTTTGAAGTCATCGTTAATTCTCCAATCGGATTCTAATTCCATTGACTACTATTTTAGCTTCTAAAACTCGACCTAACTGCTCTGAGAAATCCTCCTCTGCTTCTTGAATATCTTCATAAGATAACTCATCCTCCCTGTAATATACTGGACAGTTGCTTGCATCCGCCGTCTAGTGTTGTCAGCAAATAATAAATACTTGTTAAGTATAGCAAATATTGCAATAGATATGATATTATCGGGAAATAATTTCATCCTTTCCCTAATCAGTTCAATCCCATTATTATCCTCCAATGCTTATCTGAATTGCAATGAAACCGCAATTATTGAAACTTTGCCTAATTTTATCCCTATTTCCCCTAATTTTCTCCCTCGTATCCTGTCAAAACCAGCAACCTCAAGATCGTGGAATTACTATTACCACAAATCAGTCACAAAGTCAACAAAAACAACGACGCACAGCCTTAGTCATTGGAAATGCGAGTTATCAGGATAATCCTCTCAAAAACTCGATTAATGATGCAGAAGCGATGGCGAATGCGCTTAAAGATGTTGGTTTTGATGTTATTTTGCTGGAAAATGCTGATTTAAAGCAGATTGAAAATGCTATTGACACATTTCACCACCAACTTAAGGCAGGAGGAGTGGGATTATTTTATTATGCGGGACATGGTACACAAGTGGATGGGGAAAATTATCTTATTCCGGTAAATGCGAAGCTGGATGTGGCAGAAGATGTGCGCTATGAGGCGATTCCGGTAGGAAAAGTCTTAGCTAGGATGGAAGATGCGGCAAATCAGATGAATATTGTCATTCTTGATGCTTGTCGCAATAATCCCTTTGCTCGAAAATGGCGCTCTAGTCAACGGGGTTTGGCTCCGATACAATCAGCTAGGGGTGCCTTGATTGCTTTTGCGACGGAACCAGGAGGGGTTGCTGCTGATGGAGAGGGGGAAAATGGGTTATATACGTCTTTTTTATTAAAGCATCTGAAAACACCGAATTTAGATGTGGAGTTGATGTTTAAACGGGTACGGGAGGATCTTGTACAAGCTACTCAAAATAAGCAAGTTCCTTGGGAGTATTCCTCTTTGGTGGGGGATTTTTCTTTTAATCCTGTTACGGTAGCACAATCATCTCAACCTAATTCTACCACTGCTGAAACCTATTTTAAGCAAGGGGAAGACTACCGTAATAATAATCAATATGATAAAGCGCTCGCGGCATATACTAAAGCCATTGAAGTTAATCCTCAATATGCCGAAGCTTACAAGAATCGAGGAATTGTTTACCTTGATTTAAAAGACTATGATAAAGCAATGGCAGATAACAATAAAGCCATTGAAGTCAATCCTCAATATTCTAATGCTTACAATAATCGAGGGAATGTTTACTATAATTT
Organism: Microcystis sp. M109S1; assembly: GCF_020247025.1. Taxonomy (NCBI): domain Bacteria; kingdom Bacillati; phylum Cyanobacteriota; class Cyanophyceae; order Chroococcales; family Microcystaceae; genus Microcystis; species Microcystis sp. M109S1. The sequence continues at coordinate 23,335 of NZ_JADBRW010000381.1, read as the reverse complement.
AAAAGAATATGATAAAGCAATGGCAGAATATAACAAAGCCATTGAAATTAATCCTCAATTGTTTCAAGCTTACAATAATCGAGGAGTTGTTTACCGTAATTTAAAAGAATATGATAAAGCCATTAAAGATTATAATAAAGCCATTGAAATTAATCCTCAATATGCTGATGCTTACAATAATCGAGGAGTTGTTTACCTTCATTTAAAAGAATATGATAAAGCAATGGCAGATTATAATAAAGCCATTGAAATTAATCCTCAATATGCTGATGCTTACAATAATCGAGGGAATGTTTACCTTCATTTAAAAGAATATGATAAAGCAATGGCAGATTGTAATAAAGCCATTGAAATTAATCCTCAATATGCTATGGCTTACAATGGTCGAGGATTGGTTTACCATGATTTAAAAGAATACGATAAAGCAATGGCAGATTATAATAAAGCCATTGAAGTTAATCCTCAAGATGCTTATGCTTACAATAATCGAGGGAATCTTTACTATGATTTAAAAGAATACGATAAAGCCATTAAAGATTGTAACAAAGCTCTGGAAATTGATCCTAAACATCCTTATGCTTCTAATAACAAAAAGTTAGCCGAGGAAGCAAAAAGAAATCAATAACCATCTGAAGGAGTATAACAATATAAAGCACTAACACAATTACATTAGCATCAAATCTGACTTCTTTTATGCTCTTAAACTAAGCAATGTTATTTTTATTCTCCATGCCTTTAAGAAAAAATCAAAATCAGGGATTAAAACACCAAAACAAAATATTGATTTAATCAAAGAACGCCTGAAAAAAGCACAGGAGATTGCCAAAGAGCAACAATAAATACCAAAAAGGGGATAAATGATTATGACAGAATATACTATTAGTTCAGGAAACATTTTTGAAGACTTAGGCTTGGCTAATGCTGAAGAAAAACTCGCTAAAGTCAAGCTGGCTTCAGTGATTTATGATATGATTACTGAAAAAGGATTAAACCAGCAGGAGGTCAGTCAAATTTTGGGAATTGACGAGGCTAAAATTTCTAACTTAAAAAATGGCAGATTGCAAAAATTTTCTCTTGAGCAGATGTTTAGCTTTCTAGTAGCATTAGGTCAGAATATAGAAATCTTAGTCACTCCCCAAGCCGTAGCAAACTCTAGTGTAAGTATCCAGGTCATGTATCGAAATAAATCCTAATCTAAGTGCGATCGCCAATCTCGTAAGGTGTGTTAATATTAGTGTAACGCACCAGCCAACTTTCAAGAAAGGACTAACCGTAATGTCATCAATTATTACCGAAGAAAAAACCAAAGAAATCCTAACCGAGATCCTCATTGAAATGATGCAAAACAAACGGGAACTATTTTATGAAATTGTTATCGAAGCTCTAGAAGATATTGGTTTAGCTAATGCTATTACGGAAGGATTAAATGGTGAATTTGTTCCAGAAGAAGAAGTTTTTGCTATTCTCAATGGAGAAGCTGAATGAAAATTCAATTTGTAGCCAAATTCTCCAAAGACTTAAGAAAAATTAAAGATCAAAAACTATTATCTGAAATCAAAACTGTTGTCAATGAATGCAAATTAGCTCAAACACTGGATGATATAAAAAACCTCAAAAAGCTTAAAGTTTATCAGGGTTTTTATCGTATCAAAATAGGAGATTATCGCATTGGTGTTGCAATTATTAACGATGAACTGATCTTTAGTTGATTCTTACACAGAAGAGAAATTTATAGATTTTTTCCCTAAAACTAAGCAGTGCCAACACACTGAAGAACTGATGCAAAAATATAGAGATTTGCCAATGGATTTAGCCGACGCATCTTTGGTTATTTTAGCAGAAGAATTAGGTTCAGGTCAAATTCTTTCCGTTGATTATCGAGATGTGAATACCTATCGTTGGAAAAATACGGAGCCATTTCAAATAAAACTGGCTGAAATAAGTTATCAAGAATGGTTAAAAAATCAAGGAGAATAACAAAATGAGTGATTTTGAAAAAAGTAATAGTAATATTTTCGCTGATCTTGGCGACCCAGAAGCCGAACAAACTTTAGTCCGCGCTCAAATTCTATCTCGGATTATTGATATAATCAATGAACGGAACTTCACGGAAGCTGAAACAGCAGAAACTTTAGGAATATCAAAACTAGAAGCATCTCAATTAATCAAGGGAAAACTGAGTCAATTTTCTCTTGAAGATTTGTTTCATATTCTCAACGCTCTTGATAAACCTAGAAACCCAGAAGTGTTGAACGTGGAAAAAAGTCGTACAAAATTTGATATTATAGATAGGGTTTGCGGCAAAAAGTTTTTCCTGGGGGTAGGAGTCAGTAGCCGGTCGTTTCAGGCTTTATTGCTCTTGTTTTTTGTACCAAGCTATGTACTACAAGAAGGATAATGCCAGGGTTTTGAAAGTCCCAATCCTATTTTCGCAGCATGAACATCGGATTTTAACAGGTCAAAAGCCTTATTTTAAAAGGTTTTTACCATTATTCAGCAACCCCTACTTAGAAGATCAATACTTAATATCCTTGTTCCAAGGGTCTGCCTTGGAATACGATCTCGCTGGGGGGATTATTTCAGGAGCCACCCCATAGGGAGAGCCACCAATTCACAGAATAACCTGATTATGGTTCGGGGGTCATTCTGCCAATTAGGGACTCTCCCCGGCAGGTTGAGCTAAAAATTAACGACGGGGTACAGAAGCCTCGATGTTAATATTCATAGCGGAGACTCTTGGTACAGGATTGCCTTTGGCGCTACCGAGACCCCGGGCCATAGCCAAGAAGCTGGAAGGATCGCCAGCTTTGGGTTTTTGCTCTTGGGGAATATAGCGACGGACAGCATTCTGCCAAACGATTTGGGGGAAGCCCAAAATACCACGATAGTAGCCATCGTAGCGAGGCGAGGTGATGTTGAATGGACGCTCACCGATTTCGCGGCTGGCCAGGGTGCGACGACGTTGGTAGGGAACGGTATCATAACCAAAGCTTTGCAGATACTCGTCACTGTTGAGCAGTTGTTCGACAAAACCTTGAATACCTTTGGTGGCAACGACAATCGACCAAGCAATTTTTTCTCTTTCGCTATAGACATCGCGACCGAGAACTCTTTGTACTACCTGTTCGACAAAGCGATAGTTGCTGTTTTTCTCGTAGAAGCTGTTATAGAAGGTTTTCGATAACAGTAGGCCACGAATGAAATCCCGCACCGATAATTGTCCATTGCGTAATTGGGATTCGAGGAAAGGTTCCCGATCCCATTTAAAGGCATGGAAGAAAATCTGACGGTAAGCGGCTTCGATTAAATCGTCCAGGTCGGTAGGGGAGAGGACATTTTCCGTCGTGTAAACTCTCGGTTTTTCGTCTCCACCGACATCATAACCAGCTACCCGCACGTTTTGGGACTTGGGGGCGTAATTTAAAAGAGGAATGGCCAAGGGTAAACCTCCGTATCCTTAGAAATGCTTAAAAAACTTTCCTCATAATGATAAGGGAGTAAGTGCCAACTAGAAAAGAAATATTAAAAATTCTTACAATTGTTAAGAAAACTTGTTTACCATCCGGGATTTTGGGGGTTGGGGGTTGGGGGTTGGGGGTTGGGGGTTGGGGGTTGGGGGAGAGGGGAGAGGGGAGAAAAAAGCTGATGACTGATGACTGATAACTGATAACTGATAACTGATGACTGATGACTGATGACTGATGACTGAATTTACCAGCCACTAATCGAATAGGATGACGGTTCGGGGGAATCACTGGAGACTGACTCCGATGACTGATTGCGGGATTCAGCACAAAAAGTGGCAGTATTAAAACCGCCAAAACGTTGAACTGTGCTAGTGCGGAGACGTAAATCGGCATCGGCAAACCAAAAACGCTCGATCGAGGTCATAGTTTCGTATTCTGTAATTAAGACTAAACCTTCCTGTTCATCAATGTGATAACGGCCCGCCACGGGAACGATTTCCGCATAACCTCGCTCCCGCAGGAGAACACCAGCTTGGGGATTATCTTCATCGGGAATTAGCGCAAAAACGGTGGTTCCTTGATGATTTTCGTCTTCTTTGTCCCACTGCATTGAACCATCCCAACTGACAAAGGCACCCCCCACAGTCTTAGCGGGATCGACTTCGTGCATTTCACAGATAGCGACAATTTTCGGGTTATCGGCGCTTAAAGCTTCCACATAAATCTCGGAATCGCCGGTTTCTGAGCGTCGAAAGGGTAAATGATGGGTAGTGCGCTGAGATTTCCACTGTCCCGCACTTTTCTGAAAAAAGGTCATCCCGTCCATAGTTTTTACCCTCTATTTTTTCCATCTATTTTAACGCCATCGTCGTTATTCTGTAACCCTTGTCCCCCTCTGTGTCTCATTCATCCCCAAAATAATCATGATCAATTCTCTTGATTTCATAGATTTCTTTGGTCGATACACCTAAGTTATAATCAATCATCAATTGACCTAATTCTTCCCCATCAATCAGCACTATTTTTATCTCATTTCTGGGGGCATATTCTAAAGCCTCTTTGGTAAAATAGGAAGTGGTGATGAAAATACCTTTTTTGGCTCCTTGTCCCGCTAATGCCCCGACAAATTTCTGGATTTCTGGACGACCAACGGCATTATTATCAGCCCATCTTTTGGCTTGAATATAGATTATATCTAAACCGAGTCTATCTTCTTTTATGATCCCATCAATCCCTTGATCACCGCTCTTACCCACCGCTTTACCAGCATCTCTAATCGAGCCACCATAACCCATCTTTACCAGTAATTCTACTACTAATTTTTCAAAATTATCTGGGGATAATTTTCGCAAAATAGAAAGTAAGTCTGTCGCTAATGCTTGACGAATTTCTTTATAGGAGTTTCCTAGTAATTCTTCTGGTGTTTGTTCTTGCTCAGAAGCTGATAAATTGCTGTCAAGAGTAATAGTTTCATTTTGCTTATTGACTCGATTGAATTTTTGAAATTCGGGAAACTGTCTCAGAAATTTTGTATCAATTCGAGCAGGATTTTGAGATAAGATTTCTTTTCCTTTCTCAGAAATTACAAAAGTTGCCCTTTGGGGTGAGTCAATTAATCCCGCTTTCTTTAAATAGGTTTTTGCCCAACCGACTCGATTATCAAAAATTTCTTGTTGACCACTGGGAACCATCTCTTTTCTTTCTGCTTCCGTGACTTGAAACTCTCTGGCCAAGGCTTCAAGAATTTCTCGATATTTATAAACTTTGCCATCTGCAAGTATTTTTAATAGCGGCAACATAATCGATTGAAAATCGGGAATAGGCATAGTTCAGATGAAAAGCGGGGTCAGTCATTACAATTATACAGCAACAAGCTCCAAGAATTTAGATAGATAATAATACACCTAAAGTTATTAATAATCAAGAGGCATTCCTAAGGAATTTGAGAGAGAAATTATCGCCATTGATAATCGTCTTGATACTCCAATAATTCGATTTTTCTGCCATTGGGAGCGTTGACATAAATAAGCTGTTGACTATCTAAATTACTTGTTAAGACTGTCTATGAGCGCCAGATCTGCGGAGCAGGGAGAGCTTTTTTTGTGATCGCTAAAAAACCCCCTATCCCTGCTATTCATACAAAATCTCATCAAAACAAGCTTCTCCCACACTCGATAAAGTCCTAGCGGCAGCTTTATCGGTTTTCGACTTCTGCACGAGGGTGCGGAATTGCTGTAGATTGTAACGAGCTTGGAATTTTTTAATCGTGCAGTCGCATAGGTCTTTTGCCACATCAGCAGCTAATCCCTCCGCGCGCGCTCTTTGTAAACATTCTTGACGATAACTGTCGAAAGTCGTGGCAGTATTAGAACTTTGGCTAAGGTAAACGGCATTATTAGCCTGTAATGGAAAGTATAAAGCCAATAAACCGATAAAATTTAGTAAATATCTTTTATTTCTCATCATAATAGCTTTTTTAAGCCTGAAATACCCCACTAGATTAGAGAACGGCTGCATAAATTATAGATCGATCGCTCAACTCTTGGGTTCCACTCTTGGCAAACTGCCAACTGTTATGCTATGATGGATATTTATTGATCGGCGCCATCGCCAAGTGGTAAGGCAGAGGTCTGCAAAACCTTTACCCCCAGTTCGAATCTGGGTGGCGCCTTGGAAAATGTCGGCAATCTTTTCCTGATTGCCTTGTCTAATTGAAGGTTTACCAAGGTTTTACTTGATAGGCTGCCACTAGATAACGAAAAATATACTCAACTATCTCTAAATAATTCTCGGTAGTTTCTAGAGACTCACCCCACACCGTCACGCCATGGTAAGAAATCAGTAAAGCGGGAATTTCTGGGGGGAAAGTTGAGAATCTACTTTCTATTTCTGCGGCAATTTTCGGCACATCGAAATAGTTAGCAAAAACCGGCATAAATACTTGAGGATTTTCTACCCAAATACCTAAACCTTTCAACATTTCTAAGGGAGGTAACGATAACTTGTCCTCGCGAGCAAAACGGGAAACTAAATTCGCTTCCACCGAGTGGACATGATAACAAGCTTGTGCTTGGGGAAAGAGGCAATAAATCACCTGATGAATGCTAGTTTCGGCCGAAGGACGATTATCTCGATGAGCTAATTCTCTGACTTTTCCCGTCAGATCCACGCGCACAAAATCCTCTTCTGTTAGTTTACCTTTACTTTTGCCACTGGCAGTAATCCAAAAACTATGATCATCAACTTTAGCGGATAAATTACCCGCCGTGCCAAGCATCCAACCCAGTTGATAAAATCTTCGGGCAGCTGCCACTAGAGACAGACGATGATCGCTCATGGTTTTTAGAAATATGGTGGATAGGTATCGACCTATTATAACAAGTTGAAGCCAGCAGACGACCCACTCCCCAGCAGATTTGGTGAGGCTCTCAATCTGGATAATCTCGATCAAAACTAAACCCAAGGCAGAATAGAGCGAGGAACCGGTGAGTCAAAAAGAAGATTTAACCGTGGCAATGTGTTAGGAATGTGTTAGGTTAAAGATAATTGCAGCTTTGATGAATCGAGGTTTGAGCCGTGAATAACAACTTTTTCCGCAGCTATTCTGTCAATGATTCTGGTTTGGGTTGTTTCTTATCTTTGATTTTAGTCGGATTGTTGTTAGGCTCGATCGGACTGGGTTGGTTAGTCAATAGTTTTTTAATTCTCGTGGCATTCCTAATAATTTCTCCTGTGATTGCTTGGGGGATTTTTCGCTGGTGGTTGCGACGCAATTTAGTTGAAGATAGCTGTCCCGTCTGTAGCTACGAATTTACGGGTTTTAATCGCACGGAATGTCAATGTCCTAACTGTGGTGAACCGTTGAAAGTGGAAGGGGGTAAGTTTATTATTCTCACCCCTCCCGGGACGATCGATGTACAAGCGATCGAAGTACCTACCGGACAGTTGGAAGATTAAGGTCAAACCATTACCATCTAGGCACGCGCACCAAACTGAAAGCGGGGGATCTGAATTTTAACAATAACAGCAGTCCCAACAGGTGAATTGACCAATGAGCGAGAATTAAGCCCCAAATAATTGCGAAAATTAAACTACTAACGGCAAGAGCTTTAAAAATATCATTATCGGTCTTTTGATACCAGAGAAGACTAAGGAAGGAAAGCAGTAGGAGTAGAAGCGGAAAAAGTGGGGAGAACATGGGGATCACCATTGGGTGAGGGGACTGTCTTCACATCCATAGCCTATCATTTTCCCTTTACGGCTACGGGTAGCAGCGGCTACATTCCCCCCCTATTTGTCATAAATCTTTAGAATCAAATTAAAAAGTTTACAAGCCAATCTTTTAGTATAAAGGTGGCGCGACAATCATCCTCATTGTAACGCAAAATAGCCGCCAATAAAGTCCGATCTCCTGTTTTTAACCACTGGTCATACCACCAAACGCATTGATCCCCGCTTACTCCTCGATCGCGCCATTGAAAGCCAATCCAGTTAGCGAGGGATTTTAAAGAATAACTTTCCACGGGAAAAGTTACCGAATTAACTACATGATAATGCAGATCAAAACAGCGAGAAACTAACTGATTAATCAAAGAAGAAGGAGTTTTATAAAGATAACCTAATCGCTTAATTGTTTCTACTTCGTACTCAGAAAAGTGAAAAATTGGTGCTTGATAATCCTGCATGACTAAGGTTAAAAATTCCTGCCAAATCCTGCCTTCATCTTCCGGCTTTTCTGCCAAAAAGGGATAAAATTGCTGGGTATTAACTCGATAATCAACCCGTAAAATCCCCAAAAGATAATCTAAATTCTGTTCTGGTTCCGCTTCGATGTCAAAATAAAATTCAATCTCGGCCTTCGGTAGGGGGGACAAATAAGCAGTTTTCCCGTTGCTTTTGCGAAAGGCCCGATTTTCAATAATTGCTTGGGCCTGTAATTGTAACTGATTAGCCACCTCTACCCCCATCCCCTCCCCCATACGGGTAGGACAGGTAAGCGCAAGGGATGCCATGGTGGAAACCCCCAAAGACTGTAAAAATTGGTAACGACTAGGAGTCACCCCCGGGACTAAAGAAAGATGTTGACTCGCTTGAGCAATACCATAACAGTGACTATACCAATGACATAAACTGCAACGCTGACGCGAGATAAAAACTTCTGGTTCTTGGCGATTAATCACCATTTCGCCGAACTTTTTGATTATTTCCTCTAGTTTAGTTAACCAGAGATTCAATTCCACCCGATAGCGATTATGACGACGTAGGACAATTTCCCCATAACTGGGAAAAACTCCCTGCATACTGGCTAATAAATAGGCGTAAAAAGTAGCCAGCATTTTATATTCAGGCTTAGGACGGCGACCGAGTTGAATATTGAGGGGATAATAAACCCAATCGCCAAATTTCGACTCTCCTGCCTGTTTAATTAATAAATGCGGGGAACCGGTTAAAGAGACGGGATAGGCAGATTGTAAAAGGACTCCGTGATAAATACAGGGTACACCCCGACCCATCAAAGCTTCCGTTTCCCTAGCGGCGGTCAAAATATCAGTGCTGGGGGTAGTCAGGGAACAATAATCGGGATAGGAGTCTTGCAGGACTTTTTTAACGTGACTTTGACTCTCTCGGCGCAATTTAAGCAAAAAATCGCGCTCAGGGTCTTTTTCTTGGCTATTGCCGTAGAGATTTAAAAATGCACGGCGTTGACAACGTTGGTAGTCTAGAAGTAGATCATCGGTCAGTAGCATTCTATACAAGGAGAAAAGTTAAGCTTTCCTGGACCAGTGAAGTAAAGTAAAAAATAATAAACTAAAAAAAGAAAATATTCCCAAGTATGTTTCCTCTACTTTAATACTATTGTGACAATTGCGACTTAATCCGTCGATAGAATTCAGCCGTCGGTCGTCAGGAAGTGGGGAAATGGGGAAATGGGGAATTCAACTAAAACCCTAAAACCCCAAAACCCAACACCTTCTAACTGATAATTGATAATTGATAACTGATAACTGACCCCCCATCTTGCCGCTTATGCAGAATTTAGACGAAAATACCCTCGATTGCGCCGTTAGTAAACCGGATTTAGCCGAACAAAGACAGGAATTTCGGGGACTTAGCAATAAAGTTTATTTTAATTTCGGTGGTCAGGGAACCTTGCCCAAGGCGGGATTAGAGGCGATTATCGATGCCCATAATTTTCTCCAACAACAGGGGCCTTTTTCAGGACGGGTAAACGATTGGATTACCGGAAAAACGGAACTTCTCAGGCAAGAAATGGCTCAGGAATTGGGAATTAGCCCTAAGAATCTCTCTATCACCGAGGATGTCACTGTAGGCTGTAATATCGCCCTCTGGGGAGTTGATTGGCAAGCGGGGGAACATATTTTACTAACCGATTGTGAACACCCCGGAATTATCGCCACGGTTCAAGAAATTGCCCGTCGTTATCATCTGGAAATCTCCACTTGTCCTATTCGGGAAACTTTAAACGGCGGCAACCCGATAGAAGTGATTTCCGCCCATCTACGTCCAAAAACTAGGGTTTTGGTGGTTAGTCACGTTTTGTGGAATACTGGACAGGTTTTACCCCTCAAGGAAATCTCGCAACTTTGTCATGATAATTCTGTCACCGAAAAACCCGTTTTAGTGGTGGTGGATGCTGCCCAATCCGTGGGTTGTTTGCCCTTGGATTTAAGCGCTACTGCCGCCGATTGTTATGCTTTTACGGGTCATAAATGGTGGTGTGGACCGGCTGGTGTGGGAGGATTGTATATTCGTCCCGAAATTTTCCCTAGTTTACAGCCCACTTTTATCGGTTGGCGCGGCATTGAAACAGATAGCCGAGGACAGCCTATCGGTTGGAAACCGGATGCCAGACGCTTTGAAGTGGCCACTTCTGCCTATCCCCAATTTGAGGGTTTAAGGGCAACTATTGCGGTACATAATGCCTGGGGTGATGGGGGACAAAGATACGAAAAGATTTGTCAATTAGCGGCTTATCTTTGGGGGGAATTAAAGACGATTAAAGGGGTGAAATGTTTAAAAAATTCTCCGCCGGAATCCGGTTTAGTTTCCTTTCAAATTGACTCGGCCATCACCCCACAAAAGTTAGTGCAACAGCTAGAAAAACAAGGGTTTTTACTGCGAACTCTCCTCGACCCCCTCTGTGTGCGTGCCTGTGTTCATTATTTCACTTTGCCCTCAGAAATCGAGCAGTTAGTAGCAGCTATCCAAAAGTTAGTTTAACAAAAATGTGGCAGGGGAAGTCCCCACCCTCAGCCAGCGTAGCGGATTGGGGATGCGCCGAGTGCCTCCTTTCCGCTTGCTCAAACCCTAACTGGATTTAGGGATATGATCGGGCTGTATTAGCCTAGACTAACACAGCCCCAAGTTACCTTTTAAATGTCCAAATCCGTAAGATTTAAACGCGATCCGTGGGTTTCGATAAATTCTCGCCGGGGGGCAACTCGATCGCCCATAAGAATCGTAAATAATTCCTCAGCTTTGGCTGCGTCTTCGATTTCCACCCGTTTTAAAGTGCGAGTTTCGGGATTCATGGTAGTATCCCAAAGTTGTTGGGGCATCATTTCTCCTAACCCTTTAAAACGTTGGATTGTGTAGTTAGCATTGGAGGGAAATTCCGCTATCTTTTGCTGTAATTCTCGATCGCTATAGCAGTAGGAATGATTTTTACCGCGTTCCAATTTATAGAGAGGAGGACAGGCGATATATACATAACCTTGGTCAATTAAATTCTTCTGATAACGATAGAAGAAAGTTAACAACAAAGTTCGGATGTGTGCGCCATCCACATCAGCATCAGTCATTAAAACAATGCGATGATAGCGCAATTGTGAGGGGTCGAAATCTTCTCCTTTAATTCCTAAACCGAGGGCTGTAATTAAGGATTGAATTTCCGTATTTTTGTAGATTTTGGCATCATCGGTTTTTTCGATATTGAGGATTTTTCCCCGCAGAGGTAGAATCGCTTGAAAACGACGATCGCGCCCCTGTTTGGCACTTCCGCCGGCGCTGTCACCTTCGACGATGTAAATTTCTGACTTTTCTGGGTCTCTTTCGCTACAATCAGCCAATTTACCCGGTAAAGGTGAGGATTCCAAGACCGATTTCCGTCGTACTAAGTCCCGCGCCCGTCGGGCCGCTTCCGCCGCCCTGTACGCTTGTACTGCTTTTTCGATAATCGTGTCGGCCACTTGGGGATTTTGTTCTAAGTATTCGTTGAGAGTTTCCCCCACCAGGGAATCAACAATACCCCGGACTTCGGTGTTACCCAATTTGGTCTTGGTTTGTCCCTCAAATTCCGGTTCGGGGACTTTTACGGAAATAACGGCGGTTAAACCCTCGCGGACGTTTTCCCCCGCTAGATTAGGCTCGTTTTCTTTAATTTTATTGCGTTTACGAGCGACATTATTTAAAGTACGAGTCAGAACTGCCTTTAATCCTTCTAGATGGGTTCCCCCGTCAATGGTGCGGATATTATTAGCAAAACCGAGAATATTGTCGCTATAGGCATCTATACACCACTGAAACGCCACTTCGATATTAATTCCGTTCTTTTCCCCCGATACATAGATAATATCTTTGTGCAGGGTTTCTTTTTCCCGACACATATAGGCGACGTATTCTTTAATACCCCCCTCATAACAATAGGTTTCGATGTGGGGTTCTTCGGGACGGTAATCGCTAAAGGTGATTTTAACACCCGCATTTAAGTAGGCTAGTTCTCGTAAACGTCCAGAGAGGGTACTGTAATCAAATTCGATGCCTTGGCTAAAAATTTCGGTGTCCGGCAGGAAATTAACCCTAGTTCCCGTTTTTTCCTCTTGACCGGGACTGCTGACCAATTCTGTGACGGGGATACCTCTTTCGTAGCGTTGGGTATGTACTTTATGATCGCGCCAGACTGTCACATCGACCCATGCAGAAAGAGCATTAACGACGGAAATCCCGACTCCGTGTAACCCTCCCGACACTTTATAACCACCACTGCCAAATTTACCGCCGGCATGAAGTATAGTGAGAACGGTTTCTAGGGCAGATTTACCCGTGGTCGGGTGAACATCGGTGGGAATACCCCGGCCATCGTCGGTGACGCTGACGGAACCATCGGCCTTGATATCCACTTCGATATGAGTACAGTAACCCGCTAAGGCCTCATCGATCGAGTTGTCCACCACTTCATAGACTAAATGATGTAGTCCCCGCGGACCAGTCGTACCGATATACATCCCCGGCCGCTTCCTGACTGGTTCTAACCCTTCGAGAACTTGTATCTGTTCCGCGCCGTAGTTACTTGTCATAAAATTTCCCTAAAAAGGCTGTGATCCCTGATTGAACCTAAATGAATGGCAAAATCTTCAAAAATTTTAGCACATAAGGGTTAAAGACTGCTTAAGTGCCTTTAGGGAGAATTTTTTATTGGGGTTGGGGTGTTGGTCAGTAATCAGTGAGCAGTAAACAGTGAGCAGTAATCAGTGAGCAGTAATCAGTGAGCAGTAATCAGTGAGCAGTAAACAGTGAGCAGTAATCAGTGAGCAGTAATCAGTGAGCAGTAATCAGTGAGCAGTAATCAGTGAGCAGTAATCAGTGAGCAGTAAACAGTGAGCAGTAATCAGTGAGCAGTAAACAGTGAGCAGTAATCAGTAAACAGTAAACAGTGAGCAGTAATCAGTGAGCAGTAAACAGTGAGCAGTAAACAGTAAACAGGTATAAAGATAAAGATAACTAACTATAGCGTTTCCTGTTCGCAAGAGGTACATTATAGATGTTGAAAAGCTTAATTAGCAAAAGTTTAAGTGTGCCACACAGGTGTGAGAAACGCTATAATTAACTTAAAACTTACATCTGATAACTGATAACTGAAAACTCACACCTGAGAACTCACACCTGATAACTGATAACTGATAACTGATAACTAATCAAATGTCATCCTCAAATTTATAACCGACACCGACTACGGTTTTGATAAAGATCGGATTAGCAGGATCGGGTTCTACTTTTTTGCGTAAGCGTCGGATATGGGTATCTACTACCCTTTCATCGCCAAAAAAATCATTTCCCCAGAGATTATCGATTAATTGGGTACGACTCCAGACGCGATTGGGATAACTAACAAAGGTAGCTAATAAATTAAATTCTAAGGTGGTTAAATCGAGGGTTTCCTCTGGCATTCCCTCCAATTTACGAAGAGCAGAATGTTGATCTAAGTCGATCAGAAAATGACGGCTGCGATGGAGTTGTTGCGGTTGACTATCGTGTCTTAAACTACGTCTTAATAAGGCTCTTACCCGAGCGGTTAATTCCCGGGGACTAAAGGGTTTGACCATGTAATCATCGGCTCCTGTGGATAAACCGATAATGCGATCGATTTCTTCTCCCCTAGCGGTTAACATGAGAATATAGGGGTCTTTTGTCCCGGGTTTTTGGCGAATTCTGGCACACAATTCTAGTCCATCTAATTCGGGTAACATTAAATCTAAAATAACTAAGTCTGGTTGCTTTTGATAAAATAGTTCTAGTCCTACCCTACCATTATAAGCCAGATGACAAGTAAAGGACTCCCGCTCTAAAGTTTGCTCAATCAAATGGGCGATTTCAATTTCATCTTCGATAATAACGATATCCATAAGTAAGTAGTTATAATTTAATTGAAGATAGATTTTGCCTTTGATCCCCCCGGCCCCCCTTAATAAGGGGGGTGCGGATGCCCCCTGCTCTCCTTAATAAGGGGGAATCTGACAATTTTTAAAACCTACCTACTTAGGCATATTTTAACATATTAGCCATTCATTTCTTGCTCAAGCTTGAACATTGAAATAATCGTAATTTTTGAGACTTTTTGGGGGGAGAGTTGGCAACTCTCCCGACTGTGGTGGACTGGGGACTTTTTAAGGTAAAGCGACAAACTGCTCACCGGAGGGAGTCGATCGCACTTGAATTAACACCGGTTGACCGATGCGATCGCCAGTATTGGGATCAAAGCTAATTTTTCCGGTGGCTCCTGTTTGATGAAAACTGCTGGAACGCAGCCTGGATTGTAGGCCCTGACGTTGAGGATTTTCCCTTAAACCGGCAATAATCACCCGTGTAGCGTCAAAACTGGTGGCCGTGCGCCAACTAACCGGACCGCGCCACTGTTCCTGCATAAGATTGGCAAAAGTCTGGTTAACCGAGGGGTGCCAGGGTGCGGCAAGGGTTAAACCTTGGGCGTTTTTGCCGCCATCTTCGAGGGTGCGAATATTGTAGAGGGTGGGACTACTAAACAGAGGCAAACGCTGACGATTGGAGCGAATGACCTCAAAAACGGGATCGAGGCGATCAACATGAGCGACGACAAATAGGCCGTTAGCACCCCCAGAAATCGCCTGATTAAGGGCTTGATCGGCCTTAAAATTGGGGACACTCAGATCACAGACAATCGGCACAATTTGACCGCCTTTTTTCGCCACATTAGCCATCAACTCGTCTTTAAAGGAAATATTATCAGGAGCTTGAGAATCGTAGCAAAAAGCAATTTTCTGGACTTTAGCAGTATTTACTATGTAATTTGCTAAGGTTTCCGTAATTTTGCCGTTAGAAGCCACCAGACGAAAGATATAATTTCCCGCACCGGAGAGATTATTAGCCAGGGAGGTGGGAGAAATCATCACCAAACCGCCTTTTTCGTAGATGGGAGCGGCGGCTAAACTGGCATCGGAGGCATTATGACCGATAACAGCGATAATATCGGGATTTTTGACTAATTCACTGGCTACCTCTTTCGATATCTGCGGCTGATTATCGTCATTAACCACGATAACCATCAGTTTTCTGCCGTTGATCCCTCCCTGTTGATTGATCTGGGTTTGTGCGCTGGCGACTCCTCGCAATATTTCCTGAGCGACGTTGGGATTAGTTGTCGCTGGCACAACAACGGCGATTTTGAAGGGATTTGAGCCAGTTTGCAGGTTGCTGAGATAAATTACGCTTTCGGGATCGTTGGGACGTTGAGCGAGGGATTTTTGCAGGAGTTGCTCTGCTTCTTGGTGATCACCTTGAGCAATGGCAGCGATCGCTGATTCTTTGGCGGTGTTAGAATTAGTTTTGATTAGGAGATGATTGCCATAACTCATGCGGGGATTATTATCGGCTTTTGGGGCAAATATTGCCGAGATTTGGGGAAAAAGAAACCAGCCGATCAACCCCAGTAAAACATAGAAAATTGGCGGTAAGCTCGCTTTTTTGCCAGTCTTTGTCATCGCTTTACTCCTTAACTTTGCTGATTGAATTCAGCTAAACGGCGGTTAATTTCGTCATCAAGGCTTAAGAAATCGATTTCTTGAGCTAATTTCTCGCTATAGTTCTCGCTTAATTCACTATAGACGTTTTCTTTCCGATAACGGTCGTTAATCGCTTCATTGGCATCCTCAAAGCGATCGCGGGAGGTATTGAGGTTGAGACTACTATCAAATTCGTTTATTTTACCTAAAGCCTCATTCATGGAACTAATCGCTTTTAAGTTGCTCATTTCTAACTTATAATGCTCGATTTTTTCCTGCTCTTTGCGAAGTTTTTCCTTAGCAGCAATGACCACTTTTTCGGCATTATCAACCCGATCTTTCATGGCGGGTAGAATTTTTTCTAGGGAGAGAACCTTAACCATGGCCAGTCTTGCCGCTTCTTGAAGACCTTTTTTTTGAGCGGTGACAGCCTGCTGCAAGTAGTTTGTGTGTTCCTGTTTTTTTGCCTCGTATTGTGCTTGAGCCGACTGCTGGGCTGCTACTACTTTCGCCACCGATTCTGTTAATTCCGCTAGGGATTTTTGCATCGATTCTAGGGATTCTTTGGCCGATTCTACGGCAATTTTGCCGCCGGATTCGATGGGAATACCCCACAACCAATTCCAGATCGCAACGAGAGAATTTCCGGCCTTATCACCGATCAGCCAAAAAATCAAGGCTCTTGGGTTTAATTTTTTGAACAATTTCATGCCGTTTGTCTCCTAGAGGTGTTACCTGTTAATTAGGAGTGATGGCTAACTTTGATGCAGTGGGTAAGGTTAATTTTTGTAAAAAGTCTTGACAAGGATAGGGAGGTTTAGACTGGACCGGCAGATTTAATGGGAGCGAGGGGGACAAATTGACCCTTTTTGACCTGTAGAATCAAGTAGCGGCGATCATCAGGATTATTATTCATGTTGCGGACACCATTCTCATCGAATCTAACAGTGCCAGTCATTCCTTCGATAGAAAAATCGTTTCTTAAAACTTGATTTAATAATTCTCGATCGAATTTTTGTCCTTGTTGGTATAACTTTCGCAAAGCGGTGAGGATAACTTTGGTCGCATCGTAGGACATGGGAGTGCGCCAAACATTGATCTTATTTTGCCAAAAACTCTGGATATAATTATCTTGTTTGAGATCATACCAAGGCACGGTGATAACTAAATTTTCTACTCCTTGTTTACCTTCTGCAAGGGTGAGATAACTTTGAAAAGTGGGGGAACCTAAAATCACTAAGTTTAACTTTTCTGCGGGACGTTGCTTAAAGATACTGACGGCTCTTTTCAGATCATTAACATAGGGAGCAACCATGAGAATATTTACTTGATATTGAGCAATTTTTTGATAAATTTCTTGTTCACCTAAATTAATTTTTGGTTCGATATTGCAGTCAAAATCTTCATCTTTAACAATTTTTTGAAACTGCTGACCGAGGAGAATGTTTCTATATTTTTTAGCGAAGTTAAAATTATCTCCAGAGCGATTGTCGTAACAAATTAAATTAGTGGGGTTTTGGATAATTAGCTTGTCAGTTTGTTGACGGATATATTCACTTAAGGTTGTGGCAAAAGTTTCCAGATCGGGAACCATTTTATATATATAGCCATTACCGGAGATTTTCGAGGAAAAGCTGGTGGGAGATAGGGCAACAATTTTCCCTTGTACATACCTCTCTTTGGCCGCTTCACTAGCAGCAGAAGCATTATGACCAACCACTGCTATAATTGACGGATCTTTAACAAATTTTTCGGCTCGATCTTTGGCATCTGCGGCGCTATTATTATCATTAGCGACCACTACCTGTAGAAAGTGAAAATCGTGGTTTTTGGCCTGTTCATCGTTTAACTCCTGTTGGAATAAAGCAATACCTCGTAAAATTTCCTGAGCAATTTCTGGATTATTACCAAGAGGAACACTGGTGGCAATTTTTAAGGGATTTCTGTCTTGATAGGCCGCACGAGCGTTATTATAATAGATGCGAATCTCTGGATTATTGGGCAAGCGATCGAGGGATTGTTTAAAAAGCTGAATTGCTTGTTTATATTCTTTGTTTTTAAAAGCTTGTCTTCCCCGTTCAAGACTGTTATCTTGTCGATTTGTCTTTAATAATATTTCTTCACCTAAGCTAATTTCTGGGTATTTACTAGCATCATCGGAAAATACTCCTCCCCAATATAAAACTGATAGAGTTACCAGAAGACTTAAAATAAATAACAGAGCTTGTTTCCAGCGACTAGATAGACGTAAAGGCCAACTTTGCTCATGATTATTTTGGTGATTTTCCTCCGTATTTTCAGGGGGTAAAGGTAAAATTAACGGTGGTTCTTCAGGATTTTCTATCAAACGAGGCAGCAAAGAAGAACTAGCAGCATCCACCGCAAATGCGTGTAATTTTAAGTCTTGTCGAGCGATTGTTAAGGATTCTTGTAGGGATTTATGTCCAAGAAAATTGGGAAGAAAAACTTCTAGAAATCTCAAAGCAACCCGCACGGCGATCGGTTCTTTCATAACAATAATATGGGGTACTCCGATATTAGCCAACTGACGACCAATACCTAACCCATCGCAGGAATTACAGATAACAAGTTTTAAGCCTTTTTTAACAGCTATTTCTAGGGAATTTCTTAAGTTATGTTCGGGAGATAAAGCCGTATCATTATCAATGATAAAAACTCCATCGTGACCGTCACTACTGGTTTGACTATGACCTAAATAAACTACAATATCCCATGGATTTTTGATCAACTCATTGTGAATATTTATCGTTGAAAGAGGAGGGTCTGAACCAGGACTTAATATTTGCATAGAAACCTTATCTTGGTTTCCTAGTACCGTTTGCAAACTGGATAAACACAGGGAAGTATGCTTGTTTTCGATGTCAATATTGCCCAAAATTACTAAAACATTAATTGCGGAAGTAAAAGTACGTTCTCTCGGGGGATCTATCTGGATAGTAAGAGCAATTTCCACATCGGGAAACCATTTGTGTAAAAAATTCCAACACTCCCAGGGAATTTGTTGTAAATCAAAGTGGGTAGTATGGATAAAAAATCTTACTTCTGACTCAGTACCTATATGGAACAAGATAAGATTTTGTATCGAACTCAGAGAACTGGAATTTAGCCATTCATTTAAGCTATCTTTTAAAGTTTTAGTGGCTTTTTTGAGGTTGTCTCTAGGATCACCTACCGCTGCATGGGTGATCATGCTATGAGGAACGGTAATTCCTAAACTGGGTTGACTTTTTACCCAATGATAATAAGCTCGACGATAATTTTGCAAAGCGTCAGCAATGTCAAGGTTAGGGACTAATTTACCATCGGTAAAAGGTGCTATCAAGAGATGATTGTCACGAATTTCTAGAGTGACGGAAAATCCCGTTTCAAAACTGCCATCACCAATTTTCAGAATCACAACTCTGCTCATGTCTCTACCCTTGACATTTTCTGCTATCTCTATTAAATCCTAAACTGTTCGATAATGCTACTATCCCCTAAACTTAGGTTAACATTAAAGCGATCGTCGGCATCAGCTAGAAAATAAAGTTGCAGATAGCTATCTAAGGGTTTCTCCCTTGCTATTGCCTCTAAACTGGGGATTAATTGGCCTATTTCATCGCTAATTTGCAAAGATAAACCGGGGGGTAGCTTGGCAAAATTGTCCATGGCATAGGCACGAATTAAGACAGCAATTCTCTGGTTACTGGTTGATAAAACTCCTACCATTAAAGCGATTTTATGTCCCATTAATTGACTACCCACATCGAGCATTTTACGGATAGCAGCATTGGGATAATGAGGATCGATATTCCAGAGATATTCGGCCGCTTGCCAGCGAATAGTTTCATCTTGGGTTTGATGTTGTAGTTTTGCTAAAGCTTCCTCTGGGGTTAAATGTTCCGAAAATTCCACCTCTTTTTGACTAGCATACAGTTGTCTAATTTCTCGCTGAATATCTGCCAGAGATTCTCGGCTGCTGATTTTTTCAGCAGCCAACAAAAAACCCGGATTAATTGGACGATAATTGTCGATAGTGCTGAGGATTTCCTGCCATTTCTCTGTAATAATTCCCTGCAACCATTGACTAAGTTTGGTGGGGATTACCTCTAAACGCTGCTGATAAAGTTTTTCTCGCCATTGTTGATTATTCAACAAAGCTAACCACTGCTGACAACTAATATCTAATCTCGGAGAATAGGGTGAAACTTGACCTAACTTTTTAATTAAATTTTCTGCTGTTGCTGGCGATAACTTTGCTAGAGATTCCAGTTTTCCTTGTTCACTCTCTCCCTCTAAACAACTCTGCCAAAGAATATCTAAATCATCAATAATTTGCTCACTGTCCAAATAATATTGATGGTAAATTGGATCGTATTCTGCGAGATTTTTAACATCTTTTCTGGATATAAAACCCCAGATATTGAGGAATTTTTCTGCTAAATCTACCTGCACCCCTAGATAAAAATCGGCCGCTAAATCGGGAATATCAACCCATTCTTGCTCTATTGTCAATCCCTCAATGTCAATAGTTTGACTGGGAATAGTAGTCACTTTTTTATCTTGAATTTGCCAAGTAAACCCGTTAATAAACTCCCAAAGATACTGATGGTTTTTAGGTATTAGTTGAAGGGAACAATCAAGATTATCTTTTAGCCAATTGCTTAAGCATATTTGGACTAAGTAATTAATCAAAGCCTGATTTTTGGCGGTTTGATTCGAGTATTGACCGAGAATCGATCGAGCTTGTTTAATCTCTGTTTCCGAAAAAGTTAGCCAAAGGGATTTCGGGTTAATTTGTTGCAAAATATCGAGGTTGACTTTCATGGTATCTCCTAACAGATTAGATTTGAGTTAAGTAGGACTGACAAAAATATTCCAGATAAGCATCGATCTCTTGTTTTTGCCGAGATTGTAATTTAATCTCATTTAACAAACTAGGACAATCTTTGCCTTCCCTTGCACAGAGTAGCTGATAAAATTTTTTACATAATTGGGTTATTTCTCGACTAATAGTAGATGAGTGAACTCCCAATCGATTAGCGATCTGTGCTTGCGTCATCTTTTGATGATAGTAACAATAGACAATCTGTTTAACTTCCTCCTCTTGAGTGATCAGTAACTTCTTAATATCTTCCTGGATTTCTTGCTGTTGTAGTAAGTCTTGACTTTGCTTCTTGCTGGGGAGATTGTCCCAAAAGTAATTGCTATTATCGTCATAATTATTAGGCTCAAATTTAGAGTAAGGAGGATCGATATGATTACGCATTATCTCTCCTATTTGATTGAGTTTTGCTTGCACTTCCTCCACGGTGAGAATAACTTGCGGTTGTAACTGCTGTAGGCGATCGATTACTTGTTGCCAATCCTCCTCTTGCCACTTATCCAATGATCTAAGAGAAGCTTTTTTAACCTCTCGAAAACAGTTAAATATTAGCAGGTAATTCTCGGTAAAGATACCCGATGTTCGTAAAATTTTTTGAATTTTATTCGCACTAAAAAGACTGACGATACCGAGATTAGTCCTACCAATCGTTTTATACTCTCCTCGCAGGAAATTATAGAGAGTATTTCTTAATTTTTTATCTGTCCATTTTTCTAAGATTAAGCGAAAAAATCCCGGTTTGGTCTTGTTATCCTGAAAATTACCGTAAAAATTGCTAGGATTATTGATAATTGCCGTGGCAAGCAAATTCAGCAAATAGTAGAATAGGGTTTCATAATCAGCATCGATCCGATGGCCAACATTTTGATAGACCCTTTGAGTTACCATAGAGGAGCGATATTGTAAAAAAACCATCCAATGGGACTTGACTAATTGGTTATTAGGATCATTCTGTAAGCATTGCCACAGATAAAAATACACCGCTTCATCATCGGCCACGCTTCCAGCGATCGCATCGATCAATTTTCTTAATTGTGGCACTTCGCACCAGAAAACTCGATCGCCTTCAATGGCTTTAATAGTAGTATAAAAGTACCTAACGCTCATTTCTATCACCGGCTACAGGTATCTGATATCTGATTAGGTAAAAACCGAGGATTTTCTGCAAGAGTAGCAAACAAATTGAGCGATTGCCTTGCCAAGCGCACCTCTTTCTCTGACAATAGATGAGGGACTGATGAGAAATTATCAGTTATGCTGAGACAGCCTTAGCAAACGAGTAAAAGACTCATAAATTAACTCTGAGCTGCCACAAATTGCTGTCATATCAACTTCTAGGACAAAAATAGGAATGCGAGTAACTTTTACCGAAAATCAGGGTTTTAGAAAGGAATTGAATAAACGGGTTGATGCTTATTTTACCGAAAACGGCATCCCCACCAGAGATAATTTTGCCATGTACCTGAAGACGATCACGATTTTAACCTGGGTAATTGCCGCTTGGCTATTTGTGCTTTTTGGTCCGGATATCTGGTGGCTAAAAATTATTGGTTGCATGGTTTTAGGAGGAGGATTAGCAGGGATTGGTTTTAGCATTGGTCATGATGCTAACCATGGCGGCTATTCTAGTAAAAAATGGGTTAATTCTCTCCTTGGCATGAGCTACGATTATATCATCGGTACTTCCAGTTATCTCTGGCGTTTTCGTCATAATTATCTCCATCATACCTACACCAATGTTTTAGGGTACGATGTGGAAATTCACGGCGATGGTATCGTGCGAATGACTCCCCATGCCGAGCATAAATGGTATCATCGTTATCAACATTTATTTATCCCGATTCTCTACGCTATAATTCCTATCTATTGGTCATTCTCCGATGTGCGATCTATCCTCTTTTGTAATCGTTTTGGCGAGATTAAAATTCCCAATCCTAAACCGATCGATCTATTCGTTTTATTGAGCGGAAAATTTGTTTATCTCTTCTGGTTTATTGGCATTCCTCTCTTAGTTGGTTATAGTCCCCTAGAAATAGCGATCGGTTTTCTCATTGTTTTTATGACCTATGGAGTGCTTGCCTGTCATGTATTTATGTTAGCTCATGTTTTGGAACCCGCCGAATTTATTCAACCCTCGGCGGCTAACCAAATCGAAGACGAATGGGCAATCTTTCAAGTGCGAACTACCGTAGATTTTGCCCCTAAAAATGTCTTTTTAAATTGGTATTTGGGGGGATTAAATTATCAAGTAGTCCATCATCTTTTCCCGCAAATTTGCCATATTCACTACCCTAAAATTGCCCCAATTTTAGCGGAAGTTTGCCAAGAATTTGGCGTTAATTATGCCGTTTATCCCACCTTCTGGGGTGCTTTAGCTTATAATTATCGTTGGCTCAGACAATTAGGCAATAAACAAAGTAATTTTGATCTCAAATTAGCCAGCTAAAATCAGTTATCAGATGTAAGTTATCAGTTATCAGATGTAAGTTATCAGATGTAAGTTATCAGTTATCAGATGTAAGTTATCAGTTATCAGATGTAAGTTATCAGTTATCAGATGTAAGTTATCAGTTATCAGATGTAAGTTATCAGTTATCAGATGTAAGTTATCAGATGTAAGTTATCAGATGTAAGTTTTAAGTTAATTAGTTAGTTATCTTTATCTTTATACCTGTTTACTGTTTACTGATCACTGTTTACTGATCACT
>NZ_JADBRW010000380.1:0-8960 GCF_020247025.1 Microcystis sp. M109S1 | reverse complement strand
GTGTCAGTCTGTAGAGCGACCATAAGACCAGAACAGAGTAAATCTGTTAAGGCAGCTGCGGAACCCCGCAAGGGAAAGAAGCAGAAACCTAAATCGTGAGGTTTGGGAATCACCGTCCGTTTACGGCGGTGAGGATGTCAATATGAACCTTGAGCAGCAGGCAGCAGTGGGAATTATGAATTATGAATTATGAATTATGAATTGGGGAGCTTTTTCAGTGATCAGTCAACAGTAAACAGTAATCAGTGAACTGCTCACTGCTCACTGATTGCCTCCTATTGACACAAACGTTGATAAACTGTGGCTAAAGCTTGGACATCACCGACGTTACCCGGGAAAAGAACCACAGGTAAATTAGGAAAGAGGGGATGATCCAATTCTGTGCAGACCATGGAGACACCGGGGAGAATCTGACCGAGTAAACGGGCCGATTGCAGGCTTAAACCCGTACTTAAGACATCATTAGAGGTAATTCCGCCTTTACTGATTAAAAAACTGATGTCACTGGGTAAACCCTTAACAATGTCCATTAACAGGGTGGAGACGGCAACCCCAAAATCAAGACGTTTCTGCACAGAGGCAAAGGTTAACTCTTGCCGACTGGTATAGATCACGGGGGTTTGTTTATTTTTGTGAATAAGCTTGACTTTTTTTAGAACTTGTGCTAGGAGTTGATCTCGTTGGTCAGGACGATCGCGCAATGCCGTCACATCGATTTCGACTCCGACGGTGTTGGGTTGTTGAAGCAGTTCCTGTAATTGTTGGGTAGTTTTTTTGACGTGGGAACCGACGATAATTGCCCCGGCTTCCCCCGTGGGCTTATACTTACCCATAGATTCGGGTGCGATCGGTTGAGTTCCTAAATTAGCCAAAGAAGTTAAAATACTGGCGGCACTACGGAATAAAAATTTTTTTCCTGCCCCTGCGGCGGTTAAAATATCTTCAGCAAAGCGATCGAGATCCGCTTGAGTTTCCCCATCTACCACCCCACATTGATTATTTTTGAGCTTTTGCAGTCGTTCTAAACTACCTTGACGGATATCTGTCAGTAAAAATCTCTCTACATCATCTGCTTTAATTTTACCTTGCGTTTTCTCCTCCACATAATCCGGCAGATAACTGTAATGATAGGCAAAAACCGAATCGCGAGCGAATTCCGTCTCGTGGACGGGAGTGGGAACACCATCGATGATTAAATAATGAATACTATCGCGAGTGATTCTGCCCCCCTCAAAAAAGGCTGGAATCAGGAAATGTGCATCAAAACCGCCCAATTCTTCGGCAATAACATCAGTTTCGATCGGATAATGCCCGCGCAGGGTAGAATCGGAACGACTAACCACCAAAAAATCCTCGATTCCCTCTTTAGTTAAGGCAGTTTTCAGGTTATGACAGACTTCTCGCGTGACAGACTCGGCTTTTTCGGGGGTTAAAGCGCGAGTATTCGTCAAAACAAAGAAAATTGGCGCATTATCTGCCAATCCCAAGCGGAGAGTATCTTCATCCCACCGCATCAATAACAGACAACTATGGACTGTTTGGGAACCTGTCGGGTCATCATCTAAGACTATAATTTTAGGTCTATTATTGCTCATATATTTTTTATCAGGATGGGAGGGACGAAGGAACCAAGAGAATCTGGTTAATAGTTTATCGGGTTCTGGTTCCCCATTAAAGTCGTCCCCTCCGCAAGCAACCGCTATCAATCTTGATCACAATCTGTCCAATATAGGATAAGCTATACCATGATTCATACAGTGACGAAGTTGAGCGCGGGAGACTTCCCTTTGAATACGTTAATTCACCCCACTGCGGTTATCCATCCGTCGGCAAAACTTGCTCCCAAGGTTAAAGTTGGTCCCTATGCTGTGATCGGGGCCAATGTGGAAATTGAAGCTGATACAATTATTGATGCCCATGTGGTCATTGAGGGTCCGACCAAAATTGGCAAGGGTAATCATATTTTTTCCGGGGCTGTTATTGGTAATGAACCACAGGATTTAAAGTATAAAGGTGGCGAAAGTAGGGTAGAAATTGGTGATCATAACCAAATTCGCGAGTTTGTCACAATTAATCGCGCCACGGATACGGGAGAAGTTACCCAAATTGGCAGTAATAATTTATTAATGGCCTATGTTCACGTTGCCCATAATTGTATTTTGCAAGATAACATTATTATCGCTAATAGTGTCGCTTTGGCAGGTCATGTCCAGATCGAATCAAAAGCAGTTATCGGGGGGGTTTTAGGAGTACATCAATTTGTTCATATTGGCAAAATGGCCATGTTAGGAGGAATGAGTCGTATTGATCGCGATGTTCCCCCTTTTACTTTAGTGGAAGGCAATCCCTGTCGGGTGCGAACTCTTAATTTAGTCGGTTTACAAAGAGCCGGTTTTACCGATGAAGATCTAGCTTTACTGAAAAAAGCTTTTCGGATTATCTATCGTTCTAATATAAATCTTCAAGAGGCTTTAGAACAAGTTTCTCTCTTAACCGATAACCCCCATGTTCAACATCTCTGTCAATTTTTACAATCCTCTACCACGGGAGAAAAACGTCGCGGTTTAATTCCAGGGAAATAATCCCAAGGTAGGGTGGGTTAGGCGACAATAACTGATATAATTCACCAATAACTTTACTATTCGCCGTAACCCACCGTTCTCAGAATTTCCCCATTGCCTATATTAAATAATTATCCAAATGCGTATATTTATTAGCACGGGTGAGGTATCGGGTGATTTACAGGCAGCGATGCTGATTGAATCCCTTTTTCAACTAGCTAAAACCCAGGAAATTGAGTTAGAAATTTTTGCCCTCGGCGGCGATCGCATGGAGTTAGCCGGAGCAAAAATGTTGGGTAAAACCACTCGACTGGCTGCCATGGGATTAATTGAATCTATCCCCTTTATTTGGCCAACTTTACAACTACAAAAACGAGCCAAAGAGTTTTTTAGAGATCATCCCCCTGATCTGATTATTTTAATTGATTATGTGGGGGCAAATGTGGCGATCGGTCAATCGGCTAAAAAAATTATTCCCGATGTCCCAATTATTTATTATATTGCCCCACAGGTGTGGATTTGGTCGGAAGAAAATATCCCCTCAGCTAAACTAAGGGCCACAGCAGAAAAGTTATTTAATACGGAGAAATTAATCGCCATCACCGATAAATTATTGGCAATTTTTCCTGCCGAAGCCCGTTTTTTTGAAACAAAAGGTTTACCGGTAACTTGGGTGGGACATCCTTTAGTTGATCGTATGGCAAATGCTCCCAATCGCCAAGAAATGCGGCAAAAATGGGCAATAAAAACCGAAGAAACGGTGGTCGCTTTGTTACCCGCTTCCCGTCAACAGGAGTTTAAATATCTCGTCCCGACGGTGTGCGCTGCTGCCCAAAAATTACAGGAAAAAATTCCCGATATTAAGTTTTTAATTCCCGTTCCCTTAGCTTTATACGAACCCAAAATGCGACAATTAGTGAAGGAATATGGATTAAATGCGGTGATTATGGAACGAGATCAGACTTTAGAAGCAATTGCCGCAGCCGATCTGGCTGTGGCTAAGTCTGGTACAGTTAATCTCGAAATTGCTTTGTTAAATGTGCCGCAGGTGGTGGTTTACCGTTTAAGTGCAGTTACTGCTTGGATTGCCCGCAATATTATGAAGTTTTCTGTACCATTTGTCTCACCGGTAAATTTAGTTTTAATGCGAGAAATTGTTCCCGAATTATTACAAGAGGAAGCTAACCCGGAGAGAATTATGCAGGAATGTCTAGATTTATTATTAAATCAGCAACGTCGGCAAAAAATGTTAGATGAATACGCAGAAACTACAGCCGGTTTAGGAACAGTAGGTAGTTGCGATCGAGTGGCGCAAGAAGTGTTTAATTTTACAGTTCAAGTTCCGAAAAACCAGAAAAAAGCGGGGTAATTTGTAACTACCCCACCAAATATTATCAAGGAATTACGATTACTTATAAGCGTCCATACCCTCACAGGAACAAACCAGATTTCTGTCCCCGTAAGCATTATCAACCCGTCCCACTACCGGCCAGAATTTATAATCTTTTAGCCAAGAAAGCGGGTAAGCTGCCTGTTGACGGGAATAGGGACGACTCCAATCATCGGCAGTTAAAACTGCGGCTGTGTGGGGGGCATTTTTCAAGGGATTATCGTGGATATCCATGCTACCATTAGCGATCGCTTGTACCTCTTGATAGATAGTTAACAAAGCTTCACAAAAACGGTCTAATTCGCCCAAAGATTCGCTTTCCGTGGGTTCCACCATCATTGTACCCGCCACGGGCCAAGAAACCGTCGGCGCGTGGAAACCGAAATCCATCAAGCGTTTTGCCACATCTTCCACCTCGATGCTGGCCTGTTTTTTCAGGGGACGTAAATCAATCACGCACTCGTGGGCGACTGTTCCCGCGCTACCCTTAAATAACACTGGATAGGCCGACTCCAGACGAAAAGCCATATAATTAGCGTTCAAAATTGCCACTTCTGTCGCTTTTTTCAAGCCTGCTGCCCCCATCATAGCGATATACATCCAAGAAATCACCAAAATGCTGGCACTACCCCAAGGCGCGGCCGAAATTGCCCCAATCGAGTCCTGATGCTTACCGTTAGCGGTTTCTGGGGATAATTTCGCCAAAACCAGGGAAACATCGGGCAGAAAAGGCACTAAATGGGATTTTACTCCGATTGGTCCCATACCCGGTCCGCCACCACCGTGGGGAATACAGAAAGTTTTATGGAGATTCAAGTGACAGACATCAGCACCAAAATCCGCCGGACGACATAAACCCACCTGAGCATTCATATTCGCGCCATCCATATAGACTTGACCACCGTATTGATGAATCAAGGCACAAATTTCGCTAATTCCCTGTTCAAAAACGCCGTGAGTGGAAGGATACGTTACCATCAAAGCCGCTAGATTATCCTGATGCTTCTCGGCCTTAGTTTTCAGGTCATCAATATCAATATTGCCCTGAGAATCGCAATTAACCGCCACTACTTTCATACCACACATAACAGCGCTGGCAGGATTAGTCCCGTGAGCGGACTCAGGAATTAAGCAAATCTGACGATGACCTTGACCGCGACTTTCATGGTAGGCTCGGATTACCTGTAAACCGGCATACTCTCCCTGAGAACCGGCGTTCGGTTGTAGGGAAATGCCATCAAACCCGGTAATTTCCCCTAACCAAGTCTCTAACTGTTGAAAGAGCAGTTGATAGCCTTCTGCTTGCTCAATCGGGGCAAAAGGGTGTAATTTGCCGAATTCTGCCCAAGTTACTGGAATCATCTCCGCTACGGCATTCAGTTTCATCGTACAGGAACCGAGGGGAATCATGGAAGTATTTAAGGCTAAATCCTTTGTTTCCAGACGGTGCAGATATCTGAGTAATTCCGTTTCCGAGTGGTAACGATTGAACACCGGTTCGGTAAGATAGGCACTGGTACGGGTTAAATTAGCGGGTAATTCTAGACTAATTTTCTCGACTAATTCGGCCGCGGTAAAGGGTAATTCCCCGGTTGGGGCAAAAATTTGCCATAAATCCCACACATCCCTGAGACTGGTGGTTTCATCGACACTAATTCCTAGATTATTCTCATCAAAATAACGCAGATTAATCTTATGGGTTTTTGCCTTCGCAAGGATGTCCTTAACTCCCGTGGATACCGTAACTTTGAGCGTATCGAAGCACGGTTCTTTCCCCACTTGATAACCCAACTGTTTTAACCCAGTTGCCAATAAAGCGGTTAATTTCTGCACTCTTTGGGCGATTTTCTTGATTCCTTCCGGTCCGTGATAGACCGCGTACATGGAAGCAATCACCGCTAGTAACACCTGTGCGGTACAAATATTACTGGTGGCTTTATCCCGGCGGATATGTTGTTCCCGGGTTTGCAAAGCTAAACGCAGTGCGGGTTTACCCTGACTATCCTTCGATACCCCGACAATGCGCCCCGGAATGCTGCGTTTATAGGCATCTTTGGTGGCAAAATAAGCGGCATGGGGACCCCCATAACCTAAGGGAACCCCAAAGCGTTGACTGCTACCCACGGCAATATCAGCCCCCAATTCGCCGGGGGGAGTCAACAGGGCTAAACTGAGAATATCGGCGGCAACGGTGACTAAAGCCCCATTTTCCTGCGCTTTGGCGATAAATTCCCGATAGTCATAAATTACGCCATCGGTGGCTGGATATTGTAATAATGCGCCAAAAATCGGCGTTTGAAAGTCAAAGAGACGATGATCCTCGATAATAATGTCAATACCTAAAGGAATCGCTCTGGTTTTAACAACTTCAATCGTTTGGGGATGGCAACTACTGGAGATAAAGAAAGCATTGGCTTTAGTTTTACACAGTCCATAACTCATACTCATCGCTTCCGCGGCTGCTGTTCCTTCATCGAGGAGGGAAGCGTTAGCAATTTCCAGACCGGTTAAGCTAGTGATGAGAGTTTGGAAGTTTAAGAGAGCTTCTAAGCGTCCTTGGGCGATTTCCGCTTGATAGGGAGTATAGGCGGTGTACCAACCCGGATTTTCTAAGATGTTGCGGAGAATTACCGGCGGGGTGATACAGTCATGGTAGCCCATGCCAATAAAGGAGCGAAATACCTGATTTTTGGAGGCAATAGCTTTTAATTGGGCAAGAGCAGCGTATTCACTCAAGGCAGGTGCTAGATTAAGGCTTGTTTGTAAACGAATTCCTGACGGGACAGTTTTAGCGATTAACTCCTCAACGGTAGCAACACCCAAAACCGCCAGCATTTTCTCTATTTCCGTCTCCGTCGGCCCAATGTGACGGTTAACAAAGCTATCGGTACAGTCTAGCAGGTCTTGCAGGTCAGCAGGAGCGAATTCCTCGGTTTTCTCGGCCGTAATTGACCTATTTAGCATATTAATCTCGGTTTCAACAATTACAAAAGTGCTGCGTTTCATCGCTAGGGGTGATTTTAACGCAACTTGTCAAATTTTTGTAATATTTCAAGTCAGCAAGATCAAGCCTAAGCTAATTTGCTATCGACCTATGCACAAAATTAACTTCACTACTGCTTCGTCACCAAAAACCAACCGGAATCCGTGGACTCGATCACCTTTAATCCTTCTAAATCAGTAGCTTCTTTGGTTTGACGATCGATAATTAGGTAGGGTTGCTTGTGACTTTGCCAATAATTGATTAATTCTTCAGCAGCAAGGGGAAAAACCCGACGACCACTATAAAAATTTAATGAGGGGCGCTCGTAGGCAAAAGCAATATAAACAGGGCGATCAGCTGGCACATATTTCTGTACTAAACTCGCCACCGGTTTGACGGGGAAATTCTCATTTAATTCCCAGATCCACAGGGGAGAATTGACAAAAATAAACAAAGAAACCAACATTCCCCAGAGTAAAACCACGCTGAATTGTTCCGAGCGCCGAGCTAACAAAATCGCCGTTGTCACCATGGTCAGGGAAAGTGACAATAAGGTTAAAATAATTAAGGGATGGAGAGGTTCGATAGCGGCAAAATTACCGGGAAAATAGGCCATTAAAGCTAATAAACCCGCCACAACGCCGATAATACCCAGAATAATTGACCAGATTGGATTATAGGGGCGATCGATGGGAAGATTACCCACTTGCGCCAAGGCATAACCGGCCGCTAAAGCCAAGGCCGGATAGATCGGCACAATATACCAAGGCAACTTGGTCGCCATTACCGAAACCACCAACAGATAAACACCCGTCCAAACTAACAGTAACTTCGCCCAACTGTAGAGATGTTCCTGACGTGCTAAACGTAAACCCCAAACCGAGAAAATTAACCAAGGCCAACTATATTTAAGAATTTCCAGCAGATAATACCAAAACGGTCCGCGATGATCGTCCAGATCGTCACTAACTCGCTTTAACTGTTGAACAAAAAGGGAATCAAGGAACTCCCGCTCGTAGTGCCAAAATTGGGCGCTATACCAGGCAAAAGCGGGGGTGGCTCCCAATAACCAACCCGACCAAAAATAGGCAGACGTTAATAACCGGGGGGTATCCCAGAGCAGAAAAATAAAGCCGATACCCGCCAATAATAGCCCCATAATACCCTTAGTCAGACAAAGGAGGGCAAATCCTAACCCCGCCCCCAGAGACCAGCGTAAATTGCGCCGTGAGCGCAGTAAACAGACAAACATCAGGATTTCAAAACACAATACCGCTCCATCCAACATGGCTAAACGGCCATGACGCACCACCGGCAAAAGAGTTAGATAGATCAAGGCCGATAGTAAAGCTGGTAAACGAGCGGGAAAAATTTCTCGACCGAGAAGGTAGAGGAGCGGCACCGATAAAGCTGTTAAAAAAGCGGGAATTAGTCTAGTATTGGCCTCATTGATGCCCCCGAAATGGTAGGTTAGACCGATCAAACTATGAATCAACGGCGGTTTATTCAGGTAGGGATCACCCCAAAAACTGGGAAATAACCAGCGCAATTGTTCCAGTGGGGTTTGGCTAATTTCCTTGGCCACCTGAGCGATGGTCGCTTCATCCCAATCCCGCAAGGGTAAATTACCTAATCCCACTAGATAGATAATTAAGGCCGCTATTAATAATCCCAGTAAACACAGAAATTCTTTAAAATTTTCTCTCTGACGCAATTTATAACTAGAATATCCCCAAGTAAATTTTTGACGGTTCATAAGCTAGGTCAGTAAACAGTAATCAGTAATCAGTAAACAGTAATCAGTAATCAGTAAACAGTAATCAGTAAACAGTAATCAGTAATCAGTAAGGCTCTCCTAGACTGGTTATAGCAAATTAGTAGTTTCAATGGTTCTTCGTTACTTGGTATGGTTCGATAGGGGGGCATAAATCGACTAAATCCTTATCTGGCAAGAGATTTAATTGATTAGTTCGCTCTAGATCAAAAACAATTGACAAAAATCGCTAAATGCCTTTCTATATAAGGG
>NZ_JADBRW010000038.1:0-3153 GCF_020247025.1 Microcystis sp. M109S1 | reverse complement strand
TCTTGCTTTTCGTACCAAGCTTGTGTTCGTTCGTGGAGAGCTTTGTTGTAAACTAATCTTACACAGCCCAAAGTGCGCCGCAATAGCGACTCTTGTTCGGGTGTGGGGTAAAATCGGTAAGAATAGGCTTTTTCCATATTTTACATTCTGGCATATATCGTGTAAATGCGCTAATATTTAGCGGTAAAGCCGTCGTAGAACGACGGGGTTTCAGACCCAAAATTTTCGATGAGCGATCGCATCGAGTGGATTAATGCCCTATCAACCCGTCCCTCCCTAGAAGCGGCGGTGACGGAGGTAGTGGAAAAAGTGCAAGATAAATTAGTCGGATCGGCAGATTTAGCCATAATTTTTATTTCTTCTGCCTATGCCAGCGACTATCCCCGTTTAGTTCCCTTAATCTTGGATAAACTCCCCGTTCCTGTCCTGATCGGCTGCGGTGGGGCGGGGATTGTCGGCATGGATGACAGGGAAAAGGCGCGAGAAATCGAAGCGAGTCCGGCTTTAAGTCTCACCGTCGCCCATTTGCCCAATGTGGAAGTACAGCCTTTCTATATCGAAGCGGCGGAAATGCCCGATCTCGACAGTTCCCCCTCTAGTTGGACAGAATTATTAGGGGTAGAAGCGGCCAAAAATCCCCAATTTATCCTTTTAGCCGATCCTTTTTCCAGTCGCATCAATGATCTGTTAGAGGGTTTGGATTTTGCCTACCCCAGTTCGGCCAAAATCGGCGGTTTAGTCAGTGGTGGCATGATTGAACGTTCTGGGGGTCTATTCTACCACGATCAACAAAAACCCCGTAATACCTATCTCTATCGTCAGGGAACCGTAGGAATCGCCCTTTCTGGCAATATTATCGTCGAAACTATCGTCGCCCAGGGTTGTCGTCCCATCGGACCGATTTATCAGGTGAGTGAGGGAGAACGCAATATTATCCTCTCCATGACCGGTAAAGAGGCCGATGGGACTCCGCAACCACCTTTAAATCTACTGCGGGATTTAATTGCCTCCTTGAGGGAAAAAGACCGAGAATTAGCGCAAAACTCCCTTTTTATCGGTATTGCTAGGGATGAGTTTAAAATGCAGTTGCGGCCCGGGGATTTCTTAATTCGCAATCTTTTGGGAGTAGATCCCCGCCAAGGTGCGATCGCAATTGGCGATCGAGTTCGTCCGGGGCAGCGGGTACAATTTCACCTGCGCGATGCCGAGACTTCCGCCCTAGATTTAGAATTACTTTTGCAAGCTTTTGCCCAAGAAAAACCTAATAGTTCAGAGGTACTAGGGGCTTTAATCTTTTCCTGTCTCGGTCGCGGGGAAAATCTCTACGAAAAACCCGACTTTGATTCGGGTCTTTTTCAGCGTTATTTCGCCAATGTTCCCCTCGCCGGTTTCTTTGGCAATGGAGAAATCGGGCCAGTGGCCGGTCGCACTTTTCTACACGGTTATACCTCGGCCTTTGCCCTCTTTCGTCAGGGAATTTAATGTTATACTAGATAGTTAGTACGCTAGGGAGTAGAACAATGGTAAAAGCCCAATCTTTCTCTGAGTCGGAGATTATCTATGCCGATAGTGATGGTAAACCAATGGCCGATAATACCAAACAGTTTCGCTGGATTGTGACGATTAAGGAAAATCTCGAATGTTTATTCGCAGACAATGACCATGTGTTTATCGCCGGCGATCTGTTGTGGTATCCGGTCGAGGGGGATAATAAAATCTGTCAAGCGCCGGATGCTATGGTGGTGTTTGGCAGACCCAAGGGCGATCGAGGTTCCTATAAGCAATGGTTAGAGAACCAGATTGCGCCGCAGGTAGTCTTTGAAATTCTCTCTCCGGGCAACACTAAAGCGGAAATGCGCCGAAAATGGCAATTTTATCAGCGTTTTGGCGTAGAGGAATATTATCTCTATGATCCTGATGCTAATTATCTACAGGGTTGGTGGCGAAGGGGTGGTCAATTGGAGATGATTACCGGGATTGATAATTGGCAGAGTCCGCTTCTACAGATTCGTTTTCAACTGGAGAGTCCCCAGTTAGCTATTTTTTATCCCGATGGCTCCCGGTTTTTGACCACCCTAGAAATCAAGCAAAAGGCTGAATTAGCCGAACAGCAAGCCCAACAGGAACGTCAACGGGCCGAATTGGCTGAGGCAAAATTAGCCCGCATAGAGGCGCAATTACGGGCTATGGGGATTAATCTAAAGGAAAGCTAACGAGAGGCTGGAAGGACGGGATTTAACCAGTGGAGAATCTCATCTTTGAGACGGGAATTATCCCGGGCAAGTCCCTGTTTTAACCATTGGCCGATCGCATCGAGGGGAGTAAATACTTCTCCGGTTTGCCAACTGACATCTTGACTCAAGGGAGTGAGATGATTGCCCGGGAGAGTTCGCAGGGCAATTAAATCATTAAAGCGTTTTTTTAGCAGGGGATTTAAGACCAGAGATTGATCGATCGTGTCGTCTTGAAAACGGATTAAAAGATTGCGACGAATGGCATAATCTTGGAAAATTAACTCGTTTGTTTCTTCGGGAGAAGGGGTAAATTCGAGGTTAAAAGTGGTGTCAATTTGCAAAGGTTCGATAAAGGGAATAGCTCGACGAATGGGATAATTATTAAAGGAAATGAGGATATTTCCCGCCCGTTCCACTTCGTAGAGACTACCGATTAATAAATGTAGTTTACACCCCATACTGTGACCCAATCCGTAGATGGGGAGATAACCTTGGGGCAGACTATGATTCCAGCGCAGACGTTCAATAATATTATCAAAACGGTTTAAAACTGTGCGGGCGATCGATTTGTGATCGAGGGTATTAACAAAGGGAGTAGCAACAATAGCGTATCCTGAATTCCCAAGACTTTCTAATAACCAACGATAGGTAATATTCGGGGCCGCCGCCACAAATGCCCCCCCTAAAAAGTGAATGATACCCCGGGGACGACGGGGGAGAAAAACCCAATTACCTGCTATTTCTTGCCAATTCATACTAAATCCAGTTATTAAAGACTGATTATCTATTCCTCTTTTTGCATGAGTGTCTCTTGCATGAGTGCTTATCCTTATAAGTAGCCTATACTCAACGGATTTAGTATCATAATTAGGGTCTGCTGAAAAAGTTTTTCGGTGGGGGTTGGGGGTTGGGGGTTGGG
>NZ_JADBRW010000379.1:0-12936 GCF_020247025.1 Microcystis sp. M109S1 | reverse complement strand
TTTGTGGAAGCTTTGGAAGCTTTTCGGACAGCGATGTCTTTCCGTTTCTTTGAGTGGCTGACCGAGAATCGGGATGTTTTTGCCGCTTACAAAGCCAGTTTAGGCTTTGTTTGGGCTTAAATTTTGTTTAAGTCCCATTAATTATACCCTGCAAAAAGTAATCAGAAACACAATTAATATTTTTGATTCTTACGAAGAATATATTAGTCCAACCTATAAAGTAAAAAAGCCCGTCAGACAGTTTCAGGAAGTCAGCACAGATTATTACATAACTGATGAAGACTTAATTAGGGTTTGCGGCAAAAAGTTTTTCCTGGGGGCGGGGTGTAGGGTGTAGGGTGTAGGGTGTAGGGTTTTACCGATTTTCAGGTGGTCAATTACCTATTTTTCAGGGAAAAAGTGCCTGAATTTTCCCCCCGATCACTCCAAGGTCAGGCACTTTTTGATGTCAAAAAAGTCCAAAAGTGTTATCCGACAAGGTTTTTAGATTTATTCAGCAAACCCTAATTATGTTTGATCTTTGGTCAAGAATAGACCTCGACCTAATATTATCTCAAGAGCAAAAGTCTTTCTAGTTAAGGAATCTACCCGAATAGAAATTATTTTAATTGCCTCATATTTTTTCAGTGAAATTGAATTAGCAACGATAGATATACATTTCAGCTATCGAACTATTTAGTGAGTACACAAACTAAAAGCAAGCTGTGACTGGATTATAATTTTTGGAGATGTCTAATAGATAAAGTCAAGATTGGAGGCAATCTGTACCTATGCCGACGGCCTTACGGACTGGTCCTTACCGCTTCTACTTTTATTCCTATGATTGCCATGAACCACGACATATACACGCAGATCGAGAGAACCGAAGCGCCAAATTCTGGCTAGATCCCGATGTCACACTGGCAACAAATCACGGTTATAATCGCAGAGAGTTGCGTGACATTGAGCGTATAATCCGTGAACATCTGGAGGTATTGAGACATGAATGGGATGATTTCTGCGGTGGTGACACTGGCCCTGCCTAAAATAGTTAGTGTCACGGTGACAGATGATACCCTGTCTGTTGACCTCGAAGACGGTCGTACCATTGCTGTCCCGATTGGTTGGTATCCGCGTCTGGCTCATGGCAGTCCGGCTGAGCGTGTTAATGTTCAAATTAGCGGTGGAGGTTATGGTATGTATTGGCCAGAACTCGATGAGGATATCGGTATTGAAGGATTGTTGCTTGGCAAACAATCTACAGAAAGTGCTACTTCGTTCAAACGCTGGTTACAGCGGCGTAAAGCCAAGCAATATTAATTCGTTCAAACGAGGACAAGCAGATGACAATTCTACAAGCATGGCTTCAAAATTTGCAAGCACGGTTTCAAAATCGGAACAATCAGAATGCGTTACCTCATGCAGGTGTATCACTTGAAGATCTGAGAGAATTGTCTGTAGGCAATCCTGAACAAGCCAAGATAATATTAGAATATGAAAAACTTAAAGAGGATAATCATTGGTCAAAACCTTTTTTAACTTTTGTTGCAGGTGCATTAATCCCTTTAATTGGTCTGGTGTTAGTAGCTCGTGACAAACAACAAGAGATTGCTCAAAAAGATGCAGAGATTCAGGATCTGAAAGAACAAGCGCACAAAAATAGACTAAAGGATATTTATGGAATATTTTTAACCAACAGAACTGTAATCTACTCTACAAACCCAAGCGAATGCGAAAATTTCGCACGTATCACGGATGCTGTTTATCATGGCAGTGAAGATTTGGGTCCTAAGCTAAACGGCTTTTACTTCGGATCACCGATATAGACTCCAAAAGGGTTATAGCTATTGGATCATGCAGGTTAAGCGCCGTTTAGCTTATCTTTAACCGACTAGCTGCTAATGTCAATGCAACAAAATGTCAATCCATCTTATGGCAACTTGCAGAACAACAACCCAATTCAAATCAGCCACCATCTCCTGAAGACAAACAACAAGCACAAGAACAAGCGACGAGTATATCAGAGCTTAAATCTGATAAAGTAACAATCCAAATAGAAGACTTGATTAAAAAATTTACTACGTCTGAGCGAAAAAATGCAAGTTTGACTTTAAGTGAGTTAGCCAATAAGGCTCCAGAAGCAAACCCACTAGTGGTGAAGGCTTTGATCGTCGGCATAGTTGGTGACAAGGAAGAGAACGCATATCTTAAAAACTTGTATATTGCTTACACCTTAGCGAAGATTAATGATTGGAATTCATCCGAATATGGAAAGGTTTGCAATTTAAAAACATCAAAAAATTACAATGATCCAACATTTAAAATGCGGGTAAATAACGCTATTAATAAATTAGATAAGTCCAAACATTGTCCTTAAATAAACCCTGTAGGTTGGGTTGACGCAAGGAAACCAAACCTATGCTTATTCGTTCTCTAACTTTACTTTAGATCTTGTAGGGTGCGTTAAGGGAATGTAACGCACCTTTTTAGGCGTTGTCAGATCAGAATATGAAAGATGCAATGCAATCCTTGCTATCAAAGTAATTTCAGTTCCGGTGCTGATTCGGATCATCTTTCAATTTGACAACGCACCTTTTTAAGAAATTTGAGTAGCAAGTCTCGACGCTCAACTACAATTAGAATTATAGTCATTTCAATTAAGATTGAGAATATTAATCCCAGAGTTCCTAAGGGTTTTGTCGGTCTAGACTGTATCAGAATTATCTGAAATGACTATATGAGATATTTATTAGACACAGATTATCTAAGCATTCTTCTGGTAAAGATGGATGCTCGAATCGAAGCGATTGCACTGTCCTGTGGAGTGATTTTATTAACTCGTAATCATCGAGATTTTGGTAAAGTATCGTAGAGCTTTTCAAATTGTCTCATAAAAGCTCGATCGATCCGATCTTTCCATAACCATAATAACGGTGATTGCCATGCGAAACCGCCCCAAGATGCGATCGCTTTTTGGTCTCCTGTACCGATTAAACTCAGATAATTTTTCTGGGGAAAATAGGGTTTTAAGGGCCGATTTTGCAGAATTCTTTGTAAATTATCGTATAAAGGTTTTCCTTGTCGGACGGCAAAAACTCCCGCTTTCGGACGGGGATAATCTGGAATCGTGGCAATATCTCCCACGGCAAAAATATGGGGATGAGACAGAGATTGCAGATAATTATTCACTAAAATAAACCCTTTTTCATCTGTCAGTAATCCCGACTCTTTAATCCAACTAGGGGCCGAGGCAGTCGTTACCCAAAGTGTATAATCTACGGGCAAAATTAACCCCGATGAACAGATAATCTGATCTGCTTGCACTGCCGTCACATCCGTTGATAAATATAATCTAATTCCCCTGTGTTTAAAAATCTTCTCTAAACGTTGACCGACCCAATTATTATGGGCTGGTAGTAGTTTTTTTCCTCGATGAATTAGAGATAAATTCAAATTACTGCTAGAGTTGAGAATTTTGGACAAACGGGACTGCATATTTAAAGCTAATTCGACCCCGCCCGCGCCACCACCAACAATGACGATATTTAAAGGATTATTAGGGTTACTAACCGCTTTTTTGAGAATTTCTTGCCATCCTTCCCGAAAAATCGGCACTGGTTTGGCGGGAATAGCGTACTCTTTAGCACCGATAACATTATCTACTGCCGGGATACTGCCGATATCGATCGAGAGATAATCAAAGGGAATCGGTGAAGAATTATTACAAATTACTTGACATTTTTCCGTATCTATGAAATTAGCCTTGTCTAAACAGAATTGCGCTTGAGAATACCTAGCTAGAGAAGGTAAATCGATATGAGTCTCAGCAAAATCATAAAAACCGGCGATGTGACCGGGTAACATTCCCGAATAGGGGGTATGGGTGACATCGCTAATTAAAGTTAATTGAACGTTTTTTAGGGGTGATTGTCCCCAAAGACGAAGGGCGATCGCATGACTATGACCCCCACCGATAAAAACTAAGCGCTTGACTAAATCCATAAAAAAACGGGATTGCTGCCAGAAAAGTTAAATTCTAATGAATATATCTTCTTACCCAGAAATTCTGTTGCAAAATCGAGGGTAGATAGACAAAAACTCAAGGCATCGAGGCCATAAACTTTTAACCAATGACAGTAAATTGGGATTTTGCTTTTTTCGGACTCGATATTCTTAAGCAAATTCTATCTAATATCTTCGCTTCCCAATAGAGAGAAGTCTATGCAAGAAGTTTATATCGTGGCCGCAGTCCGGACTCCAATTGGTCGTTTTGGTGGGGGATTGATGGGATTATCCCCAGCCGATTTAGGGGCAACAGTGATGAAATCCGCCCTAGAAATCGCTAATTTGCCCCCAGAAGCCCTAGATTTGTACATTTTCGGCAATGTTTTGGGAGCGGGTCATGGTCAGTTAATTCCCCGGCAAGCGGCGATTAAAGCGGGAATTCCCGTAAGCGTGGACGGATATCGGGTGGATATGGTTTGTTCTTCGGGAATGATTGCCGTTAGTAACGCTGCCACCTCAATTCGCGCAGGCGAAGCGGATCTCGTCCTCGCTGGTGGCATCGAATCCATGTCCCAAACCGGCTTTTTTCTCTCCCATCGGGCCCGGTGGGGTTATAAATTCCTCATGGGTGCGCCAGAACAATTAACGGATTTATTACTCCACGATGGCTTAACCGATGCTACCACGGCTGAGGTCATGGGTTCCCAAGTGGATCGCCTCTGTCTCGATCGCGGGGTTTCTCGGCAAGCATTAGACGAAATTGCCGCCTTATCCCACCAAAGAGCGGCCACAGCCACAGAAAAAGGCTGGTTTAAGGGGGAAATCGTGCCGATCGAGCTTAAATCTAAGAAAGGTTCCACAATTCTTGCTCAAGATGAGGGTATTCGTCCCGATAGTACCCCAGAAGGGTTAGGAAAACTGCGGACGGCTTTTAATCCGTCGGGAGTTTTAACCGCGGGGAATAGTAGTCAGATTTCCGATGGGGCCGCCGCTATCCTTTTAGCCAGTCAAAAAGCTGTGGATCAGTACGGTTTAAAACCAATTGCCAAAATCCTTGGCGGTGCTGTGGGTGCTGGAAAAACCGAGCGCTTCCCAGAATTCTCCGTCCTAGCGGTGAAAAAATTACTGGCATCCCTAGATAAAACGATCGAAGATTTCGATTTAGTGGAAAATAACGAAGCTTTTGCCTTAAATAATCTGCTTTTTGAGATGGATCTGGGGTTAGCGAGGGAAAAACAAAACGTTCACGGTGGTGCGATCGCATTGGGTCATCCTATCGGCGCTTCCGGCGCGCGAATTCTGGTGACGTTAATTAATGCGTTGAAAGTACAGGATAAAACCCTCGGTATGGCGGCCATCTGTCATGGGACCGGTGGCGGAACAGCGATCGCAATTGAAAGAGTTTAGGAGGAAAAAGCTATGGTATCTCTGGGACTAGAGGAAAAAGTTATCGTCGTTACGGGCGGAAATCGAGGCATTGGGGCGGCTATTGTCTCTCTTTTGATAGATTTGGGGGCCAAGGTGGCTTACACGGATTTAGCCACCGATAATCCCCAGGGTTTAGGCATCGTTGCCGACGTGACTAAGTTGGAATCGATGGAAGCGGCAGCTAAACAAATTGAAGCGGAATTGGGGCCAGTGTATGGCATCGTCGCTAACGCGGGGATTACCAGAGATAACTTTTTCCCTAAATTAACGCCGCTAGATTGGGATTTAGTGATTAATGTCAACCTAAAAGGGGTTAATCACACGATTAAGCCATTTATTGAGGGAATGTATGAACGACAAGCGGGATCGATCGTTTGTATTAGTTCTATTTCCGGTGATCGCGGTAATGCCGGCCAAACTAATTACGCGGCCACAAAAGCGGCAGTTATTGGTTTAGTCAAATCCTTAGCGCGAGAAGCTGCCCGTTATAATATTCGCGCCAATGCGATTGCGCCGGGGTTTATTAACACGGAAATGACTTTAGCGATTCCCGAGAAAGTTCGCGATAAAATCACCGCCGAAATTCCCTGTCGTCGCTTCGGTGAACCCGCAGATATCGCCTGGGCAACTGCCTATTTACTCTCTCCTATTGCCAGCAGTTATGTCTCTGGAGAAGTCCTCAGAGTTAATGGGGCCCATCACACTTAATCAGTTATCAGTTATCAGTTATCAGTTATCAGTGGGTAAGTTATCAGTTATCTAATTCAAAGATGGAAAATGTGTTTGTTATTGTCGCTGCTAAGTTGCTTGATTCAGTGGGTGAGTTTCGTTTTCTGACGATAGGACAGTCAAAATTACAAAAGCTGTTAGTCAAATCCCATACAGAAAGAGAAAATGAAATTCGCTTAATTAGCGCCCGTTTAGCTAGTAAACAGGAGAGAAAAAATTATGAATCAGGAGTCTGAAGAAACGGTTAATGACGAGATGCGGACTGAATA
This sequence comes from Microcystis sp. M109S1, assembly GCF_020247025.1. Lineage (NCBI taxonomy): Bacteria > Bacillati > Cyanobacteriota > Cyanophyceae > Chroococcales > Microcystaceae > Microcystis > Microcystis sp. M109S1. The sequence continues at coordinate 6,526 of NZ_JADBRW010000379.1, read as the reverse complement.
TGACTTTTCCAGTGGTATTCGTGGCAAATATTATGAAGCTTATCGACAGGCTAGTAATGTGATCATTCTCGATCCCGATGTGGCGGAAATTTTTCAAGATTCAGCCTCAGTCAATGAAGCGTTAAGATTACTAGCAAAAATTGCCAAGTCTGGAAAAATATGACTTATCAGTTATCAGTTATCAGGTGTAGGATGGGTTATTAAACTACCGAAATCAGCGTTAAAGGAAAAGGGCAAAAATAATGGATAAACCGACACAAGCTTGGAGTGAGATGGCCGCCGATTACGTCAATCTTTGGACAGAAACCGGGACAAAAATGTGGTCAAGTTGGTTTGATATGATGGGGGCAATACCCCCTGCCATGGGCAATATTAAACCAGAATTGCAAGAGGCAACCCAGCGCTATTTTGATAATCGGGATTTATTGATCAAATTCCTAAAATTATCGGTGGAAGCTTGGGAAAGTATCTTCCCGAAAATGCAAACAGGAGAAGACTGGCAAACAATTTTAAATAATTATACCCAACAGATGCGCGGTCAACTGAATAGTTTTACTGCCACCACTTCCAAAAGTAGTCAAGATGTCAGTCAACTATGGACAATTTACCTACAACAATTGCAAAGTCTCAATCATTTATGGTTCGATCCTTTCGTCCTGTCAAATGACACAATAACCAAAGCTTGGTTAGGTAATACTTCTTCTTTGATCGAACTGAATAATATCTACTGGCAGAAGTTTTATGATGAAACTTTTGGCCAATGGTTACAGATGCCTTTATTGGGATTGCCGCGAGAATTTAACCGCAAATTACTCGATAGTTTTGAAACTTGGCGGGTTCTTTATCAAGCTAGTATTAACTATCAAATTGTGCTGGCTGATATTCAAGTTAAATCCTTTGAAGCTTTAACTAAAAAATTAGTTTTCCTAGCACAAAAAGGTCAACCTGTCAAGAATTGGCGAGAATTTCAAGATGTGTGGAGTGTAGTCGCCGATGATATTTTTGAAAAGGCTTTTTGTCAACCAGAAAACCTAAAAGTACGGGGAAAATTTATTAATTCCCTCAATGATTATCGCCTCAAACAGCAGGATTTAATGGAAATTTACCTGCGATCAATGAATCTGCCTACCCGCAGCGAAGTCGATGAAATTCATCGGACTATCTATGAATTACGCAAAGAGGTAAAAAGTCTCAAAAAAACTTTAGGAGAAAAAAAAGAAATAGAAAGTAACAATTAGTTAATTGTACTTGACAATCAGGTAAGCTATCAGTTATCAGTTATCGGATTGCAGTTTTAAGTATATAGTGTTAGGTGAAAACTTCGGAACTTTCTTTTCACTGATTACTGTTTACTGTTCACTGCTCACTGAAAAATCCCCACTTCTCTAGGAGAATTAAATTATGTGGCCATTTTTGACGCAAGTGAAACTGGAAGACTTTACCCAAGATTATCTAGAATTAACTCAGAAAAATCTCAAAGGTTTAGACAATCTCAAACGAGTTAAAGAAGAAGATATTCAGTGTGGAGTCTCGGAAAAAGAAGCAGTTTATCGGGAAGATAAAATCATTCTCTATCACTTTAAACCCGTGGTCGAAAAACCCTTCGAGATTCCCTTGCTGATGGTTTATGCTTTGGTCAATCGTCCCTACATGGTAGATTTACAGGAGGGGCGTTCTTTAGTGGCAAATCTGCTGAAATTAGGCTTAGATATCTACTTAATTGATTGGGGATATCCCACGAGAAGCGATCGCTGGTTAACCCTTGATGATTATATCAATGATTATGTCGATAATTGCGTCGATTTTATTCGTCAAAGTCACCATCTCGACAAGATTAATCTGTTAGGAATCTGTCAGGGAGGAACCTTTAGTTTATGCTATAGTTCCCTCTATCCCGATAAGATAAAAAATCTGGTGACAATGGTGACACCGGTGGACTTTTATCAAACCGAGACCCTCTTAAATATGCGCGGGGGATGTTCCTTAGGCTCCGAAGCATTAGACATCGATTTAATGGTAGATGCTATGGGCAATATTCCGGGAGATTTTCTCAACTTAGAGTTTCTAGAATTGAAACCTTTGCAGTTAGGTTATCAGAAATACCTTGATTTTCCTGACATCATGGAAGACGAATCAAAATTAGTTAATTTTCTGCGTATGGAAAAATGGATTTTTGATAGTCCCGACCAAGCGGGAGAATCCTATCGACAGTTTCTCAAGGATTTCTATCAGCAAAATAAACTGATTAAAGGGGAAGTGATGTTAGGAGATAAACGGGTAGATTTACACAATCTGACCATGCCAATTCTCAATCTTTATGCAGATAAAGATCACCTTGTACCCCCCGCTTCTTCCCTCGCTTTAGGGAATTATATCGGTACTTCTGACTATACCGCTTGTGCTTTCCCGGTCGGACATATCGGAATGTATGTCAGTGGCAAAGTGCAACGGGATTTACCCCCCGCTATTAGCGATTGGTTAAAAGCAAGAGGTTAACAATCCTCGAAAATATCCCCTTTTCCCAGTTTGGGAGAGGGGTTTAGCACTTTTTTTCTCTATCGGTGTAACACAATACAACACATCGATCAAAAAAAATCTACAGACAATAAAATAAACTTTTGTAACAGGGGATGTTAAGCACTGTTGCAAGATCGGGCAGAATCGGAGCATCTCGTTCCTTTCGGCTAAACCCCTGTGGTACACTGCAAAGCGTACTCGCTCGTAAGTATGTAGGAGAAAACCTGAGTGTTAAGAGTCGCTGTTGTGGGTTCAGGGCCGGCCGGTTCTTCGGCGGCAGAAACATTAGCTAAAGCAGGCATTGAAACCTATTTATTTGAACGCAAATTAGATAATGCTAAACCCTGTGGTGGAGCGATTCCTCTCTGTATGGTGAGCGAATTTGACCTACCTCCTGAAATTATCGATCGCCGGGTGAGAAAAATGAAAATGATCTCCCCCTCTAACGTCGAAGTCGATATTAATCTCGATAATCAAGACGAATATATCGGTATGTGTCGTCGGGAAGTCCTCGACGGTTTTATGAGAGAACGCGCCCATAAATTAGGAGCGCATTTAATCAACGGAACCGTTTACGGTCTCGACATTCCCACCAATAGCACCGATCCCTATACCCTACACTACGCCGATCACTCCCACGGCAATTCCCAAGGGGAAATGAAATCTCTGAAGGTGGATGTGGTTATCGGTGCGGACGGTGCTAATTCCCGCATTGCTAAAGCTATTGATGCTGGGGATTACAACTATGCGATCGCTTTCCAAGAACGCATCCGTCTCCCCCAAGATAAAATGGCCTACTACGAAGACCTGGCCGAAATGTATGTAGGAAAAGACGTATCCCCCGACTTCTACGCTTGGGTATTCCCCAAATACGATCACGTCGCCGTCGGTACTGGCACAATGAAGGTCAATAAAGCCATGATTAAAGACCTACAAGCCGGTATTCGCGCTCGCGCGGCCCGTCGTCTCGAAGGTGGCGAAATCATCCGCGTGGAGGCTCACCCCATCCCCGAACATCCCCGTCCTCGTCGTGTAGTCGGTCGCGTGGCCCTCGTTGGCGATGCCGCCGGAACAGTTACTAAGTCTTCGGGAGAAGGCATCTATTTCGCCGCTAAATCGGCGCGGATGTGTGCCGAAACCATTGTCGAAGTCACTAACGGCGGCCAACGTATTCCCACAGAGGACGAGTTAAAACTCTACCTGAAGCGTTGGGATAAGAAATACGGTATGACCTATCTGGTGTTAGATATCCTGCAACGGGTTTTCTACCGTACCGATGCCACCCGGGAAGCTTTTGTGGAAATGTGTTCCGATAAGGACGTACAGAAGATGACTTTTGACAGTTATCTCTATAAAACCGTTGTTCCCGCTAATCCTCTCGTGCAGATGAAGATTACTGCTAAAACCATCGGTTCTCTCCTGCGCGGTAACGCTTTAGCTCCTTAAAATCAATTGATAACCAGAAAACCCAATCTCCCTATCGCGGTGGTTGGGTTTTCTTTTGGGTTGTTTCATCTCCTATCTTCTCTAATTCAAACAAAAATATCGCTTCACCAGCAATCTCTAAGTACCACCTCACCTCAAATCTAGAGAAATAACGCTCTTTTAATACCATAATTCCGAGATCAGGTCATAGTAACCAGCTTGTTCAGGTGGGTAAATACCCGCTTCGATTTTCTTGATAATAGTCGGCCAAGCTTGCCTAAACGCAGGAGAGCGCTCGTTGGGGTGCAGAGTCCAACCCTTGGCATTGGTGAGAGTGGCGCGATAGTAGTTTGTTTGTTCTAGGGAGCGAGAAACCATAATTTCCCAAGAGTCGAGTTTTCCTTTGCCAGTAAAAATATTGCCCCAAGCTTTTAAACCATCGGGTAAATGATCGAGAAAGGTATTTTTATAGGAGCGCCAGAGGGGGGTGATCGGTAAAAGGCGATCGTAGCGACGACAATTAAGTAGATAGGCACGACTACCAAAAAATTTAAATTGATAGAATCCGTCGGGATTTTTCCTGCAAGGATGCTGAGAATAAATCGTACCATCGGGCCGGGGTGGACCGGACAAAGGACGCACAAACATCATTTCTGGATGGGTTTCCATTAACTCGATCCCTTCGCGGATCCAACTGTAATCCGGTTCTTGGTAGAGCATCATGTCACTGTCATAATGGACCATATAATCGCTGCGACATTGCTCGATTTTGAAGATCGAGCCGAAAATCGGATAACCTTTGTAGTTATGGGTGGAACGGAGGGGACTGCCGAAATGCTTTTGATAGATACGCTGACGATAGCCCGGATCGTAGTTAAAATCCACTAGGCGATCGATTATGCCATCTTTAACTAATTTTTCACCACAGGCTCTTAATTCCTCCATTGTACCCAGTCCGGGGCGATTAACTTTTTCCCCGCTTAAAGGGGCCGTGTCAATAGCGAGTACCTTTTCCTCGAAGGGAAACTGACTCATTTTGACTAGATGGGGAATAGTGTTCATCATAAACCAGACATCGGTTCGCGCCGTAAAAAACCAGAGCGAACAACTTGGCAATCCCATTTTGTATAAACCTCACTTTTGTTTGGGTCTTAAATGGGATACATTATAGGGGAATCTTAGCGACAAGTTGACACAATTCCTTATTAACCTATGACTATAGCCCTCGATCGCTTACCCCAATCTTGGCAGGGTTTAACCCATCGTTTAACTTATAAGTATTTTCAGGTACGCATTGATACACCCAAAGACCCCTATAAAATTCTCTTTCGTCCCCAACCCTATCAGGTTTTATTTATTCTTAGCCATATGCGATCGGGTTCGTCTTTATTGACCCATATCCTCAATTCTAATCCTGAAATTATCGGTTTTGGCGAAACTCATCTGGTTTATGAGAGTGAACAGGATTTTAAAACTTTAATGTTTCAACTCTACTGGCGTTTGAAAGATTTAAACATGAATCATAAATATATTTTAGATAAAGTTCTTCACGATCAGAAGTTTTTAGATCATAGTTTTTTGCAATCTGATCCAGTTAAGACCATATTTTTACTACGAGAACCGAAGCGCACTTTAGCTAGTATTCTAGATATTAAACCCCATCAAAACGAGCAGCACGCTCTAGGCTATTATACTGGTCGTTTAGCCACCTTAGAAAGTTATGCTCAATTAATTAACAGCAAAGAAAAGAGTTTATTTATCACCCACGATCAGGTATTAAACCAAAGTCAATTGGTCTTTAATGGTTTACAGAGTCATCTCGATACTAAAACGGGATTTTCTGAAGAATATCGAGTTTTAAAAACCACTGGCAGCCGCGGTATAGGAGATTCTTCCGAGAATATCAAAGCGGGTAAAATTATTAAACAAGCCAGAAAATTAGATATAGAAATTTCCGACGCTGTTTTAACCCAAGCCCAAAAAGCCTACGATCAATGCTACGAAACCCTCAGCCATTATTGTCATTGTATCTAAGCTGAATTGGGGATTAGTAATAGCCTTGATTCTCTCCTCCGAGTCCCAAGAAAATCCCCCTAACTCAACTCTAAGTTGATCATTTAAAAGGTCTGATTAGCCTTCAATATTAGCAATTGTAAAGCCCATCTGACACTCGTAGAGATTGGGCTGTTGGCTTCCTCCTTTGCCCAAGGAGTGACCACAGCCTAGTTTACCCTCTCGCCACCGGGGTTGCCCCTGCTGGTTGGCTAAAAGACAGCCCTGACAGACAGAACCCGTATCGAGAATGTGTTCGTCGGTTAAAATCACTAACATGACGTTCACCCCCATTGATCTCTGATTTGTCTCTATTGTAAGAGGTTTTTTCTGAGATGTAGTGGCGCGCTATACATTCCGCTACTTTTTGGCTTTTTTTCGCCTGGAATCTTCTTATCGAAAATTTGGGTTAAAACCCCGTCGTTTTACGACGGCTTTAAGCTACAATGGAAAAAGCGATAACCAAGCTAAAAACTGAACCTTGACAACAGATAGTAGGGGGTTTCGTTCAGAAAAGACTTCAAATTCGGCC
>NZ_JADBRW010000378.1:0-13891 GCF_020247025.1 Microcystis sp. M109S1 | reverse complement strand
TTGAGAGAATCGTGCTTCAAAACCTTGCGTCTTCATCGGCCCGCGTCCTGTAGGGGCGAAGCATTCGGGCAATAACCTATCGGTGAAACCGTAGATTTTCTATCCGAATGCTTCGCCCGTACTTTTTCAGCAAGCCCTAAATATGATATGATACTAAATCCGTTGAGTATAGGCTACGTATCAGGAGAGGCAAAAAGCAATAGGCAATAGGGGGAATCAATAATCAGTTTTTAATAACCGGATTTAGTATAAGGAGAGGCAAGGGGCAATAGGGGGAATCAATAATCAGTTTTTAATAATCAGATTTAGTCTGATACTAAATCCGTTCCCTGATAGCTGTCTCCTGTCTCCTGTCTCCTGAATCCTTACCCCACCAACAAACTTTTTGCCGCAAACCCTAATTATCAGACGCGGCTAAAATACTCTCTAAAGCCGATAATAATCGTTGATTTTCTGCCGGTAAACGGACAGCTACCCGAAAATAATTGCTGCCCAATTCGGGGAAACTGAGACAATCGCGGATGAAAATTCGATGATATTTTAATAAAGCTTCCTGTAGGGGTAAACAGGAAGATTGAGATTGTACTAAGAGGAAGTTAGCGGCACTGGTTTGGGGCTGTAATTGCGGAAAATTAGCTAATCCCTGCCATAAATCCTTGCGGGCTGCCGTTAACCAATCCCAAGTTTGTTGTTGAAAATCCCTATCTTCAATTCCCGCAATAGCGGCAACCACGGCCAAATTATTCACCGACCAAGGATCGCGCCATCTTTGCCATTGTAACAGGCGATCGGGATGGGCGAGGACGTATCCTAGACGTAAACCGGGGAGACTGTAAAATTTAGTTAGGGAACGCACAATCACGAGATTGGGATATTCCGGCAACAGAGATATTAAACTCTCCTGTTGTTGCGGGGGTAAAAAATCCATAAAAGCTTCATCCACTACCACCAAACCAAATTGCGATAGATAGGGACGAATGGCCGCCACCGTCCAGAGTTTCCCCGTGGGATTGTGGGGATTATTGAGTAATAAGCCTTGTTTTTCGGGATTAACCGGCTTTAAACTGGTTAAATCTAGGGAATGTTTGCAGATTTTCCCTCCAAAACTTTTTAAAGCCCGTTCGTAATCATTAAAAGCGGGTGTTAGTACATAAACACTATCAAATGATGCTAATTCCCGACCGGCCCAGGTTAATAACTCAGCCGCACCATTGCCGGGGAGAATCCAATCTGGCCCGATATTGTGCCATTGGCCGAGGGCAGAACGCAACTGCCAATACGCGGGGTCAGGATAACGAGTCAGACTGGTTAAATGGCTTTTAATAGCGGTTAGGGCGCTTTCTGGCGGACCGAGGGGGTTGATACTGGCAGAAAAATCGAGAATAGAGGAAACTGGACAGCCGGCAATGGCGGCCGCCCAGTCAAGATTACCACCATGTTTAGGTCTAGGCAAAAGACTTACAGCGAACGAAGCTCAACAGTAATTAGGGTTTGCGGCAAAAAGTTTTCCCTGGGGGCAGGGTGTGGGGTGTGGGGTGTGGGGTGTAGGGTTTTACCTATTTTCAGGTGGTCAACTACCTAATTTTCAGGGAAAAAGTCCCTGAATTTTCCCCCCGATCACCCCGGGCTAAGGCACTCTTTGATGGGAAAAAAGTCTAAAAGTCTTATCCAACAAGGTTTTTAGATTTATTCAGCCAGCCCTAATTCTTCCTTATCTGGGGCCACTCTGTCTTTAAACAGTTTACCCGCCGAGAAAGCCGGGACGCGAGTGGCCGGAATCTCCATCTTATCGCCGGTTTTCGGGTTGCGTCCTTCCCTGGCCTGACGTTCCCGGGCCTCGAAGGAACCGAATCCTACTAGGGTTACTTTGTCCCCCTCAGAAACCGCTTCGATAATGGTTTCGATGGCGGCAGTGAGAACAGCATCTGCTTGTTTTTTGGTCACAGAGGCTTTGAGAGCGATTTGATCGATTAATTCACCTTTATTCATGCGCTAACTCCTTTTTTTGCGGTTTTTCTGAGTTTAGGGTGGTTGTCAGTAGTTTATGGTTCCCCTGTTGAGGACTCGCCAGGATCGAGATCACTAAATAATGCCTCAAATCCTCATTGGCTATATATTCCACTGCATTATTCTAAGCGGGAATTGTCTTGATCGGAATCGCTGAAACCTTTAATTTATCTAGATTTCCTCCTGATTCCTCGCCACAGGGAGACACAAAAGGGAATAAGCGAGAGATTAACAGCGATATAAGCTAATAAAAAGAGATTAGGGGGCTAAATTGCCGATAAATATTCTCTAAAAGCGATAGGTATCCTAACTTCCCAAAAATCGTTCATCGGTTCTCTCAAAGATTTTTGACTAATTTTGCCCCTAGAAACGTTAAAAAAGTTTACCAAAGCAATTTCTGCCCAAAAATTAAGTTCGGGACCAGGAGATATTGGCTAGAATTGGAACTTATGATCGTTAAAAATATTCAAAAAAGCAGGATTTAACTGGAAAGTTTGCTATCATTATCTATTCAGCGACAAACTCGCATGGTGATTTACTGCTATCCCCTAGCCGATCTAGGTCAAAGCTTAAGACGTTCTTTTATTGTGACTTTTTTGGCAGTAATCGCCATTCTTGGCGGTCTGATTCCCGAATTTTCTTGGACGACGGAGGTGGTTAGTTTTCAGTCTTCCGCTTATACTCAAGATTTTACGGCTGACCAAATCAAACGTTATGCCAAAGCAGTTTTGTCGATCGAAACCCAAAGAAAACAAGCTTATCAGGAAATTTCGCGAATTTTACGGAAAAGTCCCCCGGCAATTACCTGTAACCAACGGGAAAGCTTTAATAATCTTCCAGCTGATGCCCAAAGAATTGCCGTAGATTATTGTAATAACTCAAAAAAGATTGTCAAAGATAATGGCTTCACCGCAGCTCAATTTAACGCCATTACTAACCGGATTCGTACCGATGATAACTTGAGACGACGGGTGCAAAATGAGATGATTCGTCTGCAACGGGAGAATAAATAGAAAAAGTTCCTCAGTTTTTCGGGTCAAGCTGGAGTCAGGGCTACAATTAAGAATGTTTTTTCCCATTGACTACTACCATGTTAACTTTTACCGAGCGCTTACCCCCCCGTCATACCGCTAGTCCACCTCCCCCAGAAACGGTAGTTTTTAGCCTTCTACTTACGGCCGAAGAACGCACTCGCAGCCGTTATCGTCTCGACAGTCCCGAAGGTTTTTCCCTCTGTTTTCGTTTACCCCGCGGCACAATTCTACAGGATCGCGATTTCCTGCGGGGGGAAAACGGCGAAATTATTCAAATTATTGCTAAACCAGAACCAGTTATCACTATTACCGCCCCTTCAACCGATTTACTCCTCAAAGCTGCCTATCACCTCGGTAATCGTCATGTGGCCTTAGAAATTAACCCCGATTACCTCCGTCTGGCCCCCGATTCTGTCCTACAAGCAATGTTAGAAGGTTTGGGATTAACTGTAACTGAAGAAATCGCCCCCTTTAACCCCGAAATCGGCGCTTATCAGCATTATCATGACCTGGAAGAGGCAAAAAAGGGATAGTTAGCTAATCTTGCCCAATGCCCTTTCTGATTTAGAGTAAGCAAAAATCAAACTCGGTTTCGACTTACCTCTTTTCCTACCATAAATTGTAGTTTTTGGGCATTATCTTAACAAAATTTAACTGACAAGAAAACAGTAACTTTTTAACAGCCTCTACGGGATATTTTCTTAATCAAGAGGCTCTCATTCTGCTAGTTTCTAGAATTTTAATCGGCCTCGGTGAATTGATTAATTATCAAAGTAAAAATCGAACTACGAGGAATGAATAACCATGGTACTTTCAGAACTAGCACCAACGGCTGTAACCTCTGTCCTGTCTGATTTATCCACACCCACTGAGGTTAAAAAATCCCCTGCTCAAAACAATGATCTAATCTATTTTTGTGAACTAGATTCTAGTAACAAACTGAATCATTGAACCGCAAGAAGTTTATACAACTCTCGACGGACAAATTTATCTAAGTCAAAAATGTTAGGATTTTCAACTATTATCTATATTTTCCGTCAGCCAATTTTTAAAGTTTCTGATGGCTTCACTTCTCCCCAGTTGTTGACTTTGTTTAACAAATTGATTAATTAATTCAATAATCGGAATCTGAGGAAAATTGGGACTGCTTAAAGACTCAATATATTCTCCTTCTTGTAATAAATTAATCTGTAGGCCACTTTGAGTATAACGCCACAGTTCGGGAACACCTAACTGTCGATAATTATCTAAATAGGTACGGGAAGTAATATCAATTTCTAGGACTAAATCAGGGGGGGGATCACTTTCTAAATTAAGTCTATTTTTGCCAATAACGGCTTGATAGTTTTTAATATAAAAACAGGCATCAGGTTCAACCGCTTGATTCATCCGCTCGTTTTTAAATGTTGTTGATCCTAACGGTTCAAAATCAATATTGAGTACTTCTAACAAAAACTGAACCATATAACTAATGATTTCTTTATCTTTTTCATGTTCGGGTAAAGGTACCATAATTTCTAATATTCCGTTACTGTAGGATAACCGAGAAGCACGACTTTCTCCTAATTCTGATAATATTGTCTCAAATTTTTGCCAGTTAAGCTCTTTTAAAAGTAACTGTTGACCGGGATTGACGATAATTTGTTCTAAGGCTAATTGCATGGCTTTAGCTGAAAATGTTGATTTCTTAGTTTAATTATACCCTTCCCTTGAGAACGGAATTCGGTATCGGTCAAAGTTTCTAGAAAAGCCCCAGGGATAGCTTGAGTATTTATACTTATTGCAATCTAGGTATGCTTCCCCTAAGATATAGTTCGTCGGTAATCGTGCCGAACTAATTACCGAAAACTTGGGTCTAAAACCCTTGCAATGATGTTTTTATTGTATTCAGGAAGTTGAAAAAATGAAGACCAAATCGATAATAAGCTTACTATCCCTTAGTATTATGGGAATGTCAATCTATGCAGGTCAAGCTAATAGTAGTGATTATCGAGCTTTGACCGCAGAAGAAAAATCACGGTTGACTGATGCTTTGCTAAAACAGGGTTGTAGGAATCCTAGAGCGATGAAATTTGATGTTGAGACTAACCTATTTGAAGCAGAAGATGCTGTGTGTGACGGAGGAAGAAAGTATGATATTTACCTTGATAGAAACTTTAGGATTGTTTCAATGAAACCAGACTAAAAGAGCAAATCCCTGAGAAGCTTTTACCGGTCGCCGCGAAGATTACCGATCAGGTATAACAAAGCCATTCTGACAGCGACACCACTGGTAACTTGTTGGGAAATCAGACTAAAATCGGGATCGTCCATTAAATCGGAACTAATTTCCACTCCCCGATTCACAGGACCGGGATGAAGTACCTTCACCCCCGGTTGACAGGATTGCAAACGAGGACGAGTAATGCCAAAACTTTGATGATATTCCCGTAAACTGGGCAAAAGATTGGCAGTCATTCGTTCTTTTTGCAGTCGCAGGGTCATCACAAAATCGGCCTTTTCTAAAGCTGGTTCTAAATCCCAGTGGAGAAATAGGCGATCGCACAATTCCCCAAAATATTTCGGCAGTAGGGTGGGGGGTGCGGACAAATGTACTTCTGCCCCAGCCGTGGTTAAACTCCAGATATTGGAACGAGCGACACGAGAATGGAGTATATCCCCAACAATAGCGATTTTTTTACCCTCTAACAGTTCTAAACGGGGATTGTCTTCGTCTAACAGACAACAGATCGTAAACAGGTCTAAAAGTCCCTGGGAGGGGTGTTCGTGTTGACCGTCCCCAGCATTAAGAATACTGACCCCCGACTGCAAACGATCCATTTCTGCGGCAATTAAATCGGGAACTCCCGACTGTTGATGTCGGATGACAAAGATATCCGTACCCATGGCCACATAGGTTAAAGCGGTATCGAGAATCGTTTCCCCCTTAGTCAAACTGGAACTACCCGGGGCAAAATTAAGAACATCGGCCGAGAGACGTTTGGCCGCTAGTTCAAAACTACTACGGGTGCGGGTGGAAGGTTCAAAAAAAAGATTTGTCACCACTTGACCTTGTAGGGCCGGCACTTTCTTGGTACGTCGGGAAAGAACTTCACGAAAACTAGAGGCCGTTTGTAGCAGGGTTTGGTATTCTTCCGGTTGCCAGTCTTGCAATCCCAAAATGTGGTGTCGGATCCAAGTGAAAGCCATAGGAGTTAAGGAGGCGGTAAAAACGGCAAATTTCGTCTATGCTATTGTAGGATTTCTTTGCATCAGGTTAATAAATAGGGTTTATGAGAATTAATTTTTCCTTGTGTCAGATCACTCTTGCGATCGCTTTATTTCTCAATCCCTTGCCGGCGATCGTTGCCCAGACTGCCACCTCTGGGGAAATGGTATCACCGACCACGGGCATTAATTACACTCGCCTGAAAAATTTCCTCGCTCAACAAAATTGGCGACAAGCTAACGATGAAACCCGCAATTTAATCCTGAAAGCAACCGGACGGGAATTACAGGGCTGGTTTACCATGGAAGACCTGCAAAAATTGGCCTGTTGGGATCTGCAAAAGATGGATCAACTCTGGAAAGAAGCTTCCGGGGGTCGTTTTAGTTTCAGTACCCAATTTCGCATTTTTATCGAGACGGGTAATCGACCGGGCCGCTTAGTGGCGATCGAAAATTTTCAAACTTTTGGCGATCGAATCGGTTGGCGTAAAGATGGTGATTGGATTATTTTTAAAGAAAATCTTAACTATACCCTCAATGCTCCCGTCGGTCATCTGCCGGCGCCCCGGGACGAATACCAGATCGCCGGTGGTCGCCTAGAATACACCACCCTCGCCCAAAGATTAGTTACCTGTAATATTGTTAGCTTAGGGCAAAGCAAACAGTGATCACGGCGATCAATTCTGTAGAGTAAAATTTAAGGAAAAGCTTCTCTCCTCATCCTCCTCTTCTTTTTCCGATTTACTAGCACTTTTTCTGCCAAAAACCCCCAAATTTAACAATGATTAAACGATCCGTTAACGTATCGACAGCGATCGGTTCGTCGATCGCCGTTTCCCTAATTGTAGCTGGTTGCGCCCCCCAAACCCCCCAGGCCACAGGACCGGCGGCTGTTCCCGTCAAACTGCAAACCCTCGGCACCGACAAATTAGTGCAAAGTAGCGAATTTGTGGGTACTTTGATCGCCCAACAGCGTGTTAGCGTCTCCCCCCAGATTACTGGTCGGATTCGGTCTATTTTCGTTAAATCTGGCGATCAGGTAACTCAGGGACAAAAAATCGCCGAATTGGATCCCGAACAACAACAGCAACAGGTAAACGCCGGCATCGGCCAGGTAAATTCGGCCAAAGCGAACCTCAATGCGTCTGAGGCGGATTTAAGGCAAAGACAAGCGCAAGCGAGGGCAAATAAAGCCCAAATTGCCCAGAATCGGGCAAATGTGGCCAATGCCGAAGCTAATGTTAAAAGTCAGATCGCCACCTTGAGCGCCGCCGAAGCTGATTTACAGAGAGCGAGAGCTAATTTAGATTTAGCGGAAAAAAACCTAAAAAGAGCCGAATTTCTGGTCAAACAAGGGGCACAGCCCCAACAGGACTTAGATGATCGCCGCCGCGACATTCAGGCCGCCAGGGCGGAAGTAGAGTCCCAGTCTAAAAATCGTGATGCGGCCCGTCAACAGGTGACGGCGGCTAGAGCTACCCTACAGGCAAACAAAGAAGCATTAAATATCGCCATTCAAAACGAATTAGCGTCACAGCAACAGGTGGCGGCGGCAGCGGCAACGGTGAACAGTCGTCAAGCGGCGGTAGCCAGCACTGAGGGGCAATTAGGGGCGACGCGTCAGAATTTAGTTTTTAACACCATTACCGCCCCGATTGCTGGTTTTGTCGGCGATTTTAATCAAAGAAAGGTCGGCGATATTATCTCCCTAGGTGAAGAATTAACCTCGTTGACTAACAATAAAACTTTGGAACTAAATGTGCAGATTCCCGTGGAATTACAACCGCGTCTGCGTGTCGGGTTGCCCGTGGAAATTATTAATCCTGATGGCAGTGCGGGGGTTCGCGGTCAAGTAACTTTTATTTCCCCCACCGTTTCCCAAGCTACCCAATCGGTTTTAGTGAAATTTTCCTTTACTAATGATGGCAGTCTTCGCAATAATCAATATGTGCGGGCGCGGGTAATTTGGGATCAAAAACCGGGGGTATTAATCCCCACCACGGCAGTGACTAGCATCGGGGCGCAAAATTTTGTTTTTGTGGCCGAAAAAGAAAAGGCTAAAGAAGGTCAAGAAAATGCCGAGGAGCGTTTAGTGGTAAGACAAAAACCAATTCAAGTCGGCACAATTCAAGGGCAAGCTTATCAGGTTATTTCTGGAGTAAATGCCGGGGAAAGAATTGCCGTTAATAATATTCTTTCTCTCCGAGATGGTACAGCTATAACTGTTAGTCAGCAGTAATTTTTATGAGTAATTCGATTACCGTTCGTCCCCTGGCATCGCAACTAATTACCGCCGAGAGTTTCCGTCCCTACGGTCAATTAATAACCCCTAGTCATGACGGGAAAATATTTGATGAAAGCGATGCACAACTGCATTTAAAAAACGGTGTGCCACGCTTTTATATTATGCGTTTACAGACTCGCGGACGTAAATTTAAGCGAATTACTCGTCATAGTCAATGTACCCAATGTCTTGGTTCTTTGGGGGGACAAGAGTGGTTTTTAGGAGTGGCCCCCCCTAGTCCTCAGACTCAACCGGATTTAGAAAAATTAAAGGTTTTTCGCATCCCCGGGGACTGTTTTATTAAATTAGAGGTGGGAACTTGGCACGCTGGCCCACTTTTTGATCAACCAGCGATCGATTTTTATAATCTCGAATTGAGCGATACTAATATTATCGATCATTTTACCTATAATTTTGCCCAAGAGCAGTCAATAGAATTTGAGATTGTTGATTGAAAAAAATATTTTTTTACTTAACTTTTCGCAATCCTTTAGAAAGATAAGCAACCCAAAAAGCCAACACTCCTGTCATCCCTACCTCAAAATAATTGGTCATGAGAATAGCGGTAAAAAAAAGGAGCAAGATAATTAATATAGTTCGCTTTTGTTCAGATAATTTCATCTCTAATTGCCTCTAATTCGGTTTTAATACTTAATGGTTGATAACCCAAAGAAAAAGCGAGAGAACTATCAAGAGAAACATCCTGCGGACGCGGCGCAATCATGGGAACATCGGACTGTAAACAGGGTTTTATTTGTTTCCTAGTAATGTTAAAAACTGCCGCCATTAGTAAACCAAATTGATAACGAGAAACTCTTTCTTTACCCCCTAGATGAATAATACCTTGCACTTTTTCTAGAGCTAAAAGTAAACCATTCACCGCACTATTAACCCCAACAGCAGTACGATATTCATCAGTAAATAGAGATAATTCTTTTCCCTCTTGGAGGGTTTTTAAAAAGGGTTGGAGAAAACTATTAGCGGTGGGAGAAGGGGAACCAAACATCAAAGGCATTCGACAAATAGCCGCCCGAGGATATATTGCTAAAATATCCTTTTCTGCCGCTACTTTTTGCTCACCATAGATACTCACGGGAGAAACCGGATCATTTTCGGAATAGGGGGCATTTTTACCATCAAAAACTAAATCGGTAGAGGTAAAAACTAGCGGTATTTGATATTGACTACACAAACGGGCAATTTCTAGAGAAGCTGTCAGATTAATTGCCTCGGATGCTTGGGGAAATTCTTGACAGAGATTCGGTTTTGATTGGGCAGCCGCATGAATTACCGCGTCGGGTTTAATCTGTTGAAAAAGTTCTTTAACTGCGGCTAAGTCTGTTAAGTTAATTTTAATTAAATTTGGGTCATTACTATTGACATTGTGATTAAAATATGTACCAAAACTTGCCCAGGATGAGCGAGTTTTTTGGTAAATATGCCAACCTAAAAACCCACTAACTCCAGTGATTAACAGCTTTTTCATAGTTTAGAGATTAAATCCTTTTTCGTAGGCTAAAAACTGTACCTGTGGTTCCAACGGTTCACTAACTAAACCAATTCCTGCAAATCCCCATCGCTGCATCAGTCCCTTTAATTGTGTTCCTGAGAGAGTTTCCACTGAAAAATTATTGGCTAAATCCTGAGCATGGGTATTGATATAACTTAAAGCATCGTAGGATTCTTTAAACAGAAGCAGATAACTGGCCGGAGTTTCGCTTTCACCTTTTCTCAGACGCGCCACTAGGTATTGTCCGTCTTGTTTTGACCTGAGTAAATAATGTGTAGTTGCTAACATAGTTTGTTAAGTAAAAAGTGAAAAGGAAAAAAGGGGTTGGGGGTTAGGGGTTGGGGGTTGGGTTTTAGGGTTTTGGGGTTTTAGGGTTTTAGGGTTTTGGGGTTTTAGTTGAATTTCCCCATTTCCCCATTTCCCCTACTTTAAATCCTCCAATTTAATTCTAGGATCTACAGCTTTGAGAAGTAAATCAGCCAGGAGATTACCGATAATCAACATAGTAGCACCCATCATTAAACTGCCCATAACTAAATATAAATCTTTAGCCGTCACAGCTTGCAGAATTAAACGACCTAATCCGGGCCAGTTAAAGAAAAATTCGGCGATAAATGCCCCACTTAACAAACTGGAAAATTCAAAGCCCAAAAGAGTTATCAGGGGATTAATAGCATTGCGTAAAGCGTGGACATAGATAACTTTATTTTCTGGTAAACCTTTCGCCCTCGCGGTTTGAATATAATCCTGTCGAAGAACATCTAATAATTGTCCCCGCATCAATCTTTGTAATCCGGCAAAACTGGTAACTGTCAGGGCAATAGTTGGTAAAATCATGTGCCAAGCGATATCTAAAACTTTACCGATAGGGGAATATTCCGAATAGTTAATACTGGTCATATCACCCACCGGTAAAAGCGGCGAGACATTTTGGGCGAGAATTAGCAGTAAAAGGGCAGTGATAAAACTGGGGAAACCTTGACCAACATAACTGATAACTCGGAAAAATTTATCGATAAATTGGTTTTGTTTGACGGCGCTGAGAATGCCCAAGGGAATCGCAATCGCCCAGGTTAAAATGATGGAAGTCAAAGACATTAATAACGTCGCTGGAATTCTCTCTAATAATAGGGAAGACACGGGACGAAAATAGGTAAAACTCAGACCAAAATTAAACTGAGTTACCACTTGCCATAACCATTTAAAATACTGGACAATCGGCGGGTCTTTTAAACCAAAAAGGGCAATATATTGTTCTTTAGTTTCCTGACTAATCTTGGGATTAAGGTCAAGCAAAGCCAGAAAACCGCCGGGGGTTAATTGGATAATAGCGAAACTCAAAGCCGAGGCCAACAACAGAGTTAATAAACCCTGGAGAACACGCTTGACAATATATAAAAAAGTTTCGCTAGTTAGGAGAGATTGTAACCCATTAGCACTCGATCGAGCGGTTGCATCCTTATAATTATCATCAGTCGCCGTCATAAGTAATCGTGCCAAGTTAATTTCCTAGTGGGGACTCCAATTCAGGAGTCAGGAGATAAATAGTCGTGCAGAATTAATTGCCATTTTTGAGATAGGCACTCTTGCCAGAGTGTTAGCGAAATGTGTAATTAATTCTGCTTAGGTACTTAAAAAAAACCTAATAATCGATGAGGGTAATAATCGGTAAATCGGGTAATTTTCCCCGACCACCGAGGTCGATTAACTCGATGATAAAAGCAAATCCTAACACCTCGCAACCAATTTTTTCTAATAAATCGGCCGTCGCTTTCGCCGTCCCTCCCGTCGCGATCAAATCATCGACAATTAAGACTTTATGATGGGCAGCCACCGCGTCTTGATGAATTTCGAGGCTATCGCTTCCGTATTCCAAATCATACTCGATACTATGAACGGCGGCGGGTAATTTGCCCGGTTTCCGGACGGGAATAAATCCCGCTTCTAATTGGTATGCTAAAGGAACACCAAAGAGAAAACCCCTGGATTCCATACCGACAATGTAATCGGGGGATAAACCGGAATCGCGACACTTTGCCGTTAGGGTATCGATCGTGTAACGTAATCCTTGGGGATGATTGAGTAGGGTAGTAATATCGCGGAAGACAATACCCGGTTTGGGAAAGTCGGGAATATCGCGAATCAATGATTTCAGATCCATTCGGTTTCCGTGTCTCGTAAAATGGGGGACAGCTATCTATACAATACAATTTACAATACCCTGACTCGATCGCCCTTGTGTTTTAGTTCTCCTATATCATGACCTCTACTAGCCTAACGCCCGAATCTACAGCATCAGCCCCAGAAAAACCAGTTATTTTAAGCGTTTTACCCGATTTTCCGATTGCCAGTCAGCAATGCGCCCTACATCTCCAACAGCATATCGATTTAATGCTATTAGCGTTGGAATCCTTAGAAGTCGGTGCCGGGGAGGCCCTGTTAGCCCTCTGTAAAGAACTAGGACTCGATAAAATTGTTAAAAACCGGATTATTTTCTGGCGCTTACGCTGTACTAATCCATGGCGAATTTCCTACACCCTCGACCGTCTCACCCTTGACCAAGCAAAAGCTTTAGTTATCATTGCCAGTTATCGGGCCAAACCTCTAGCTATATCCATCCGACAATTACTGTTAGCGCGGCAACAGATGGAATCAAAGGGTTTACCCGTGGATAATAATTTTCTTTTATCAGAATACCTAGAAAGATTTCGCTCCAATTTTCGCAGTCGCATGAACCCCCGCCGGGCCAAAGTATCGGTTTATCTAGCCGATGAAAATGCTTTAAATGAACTGGCTTTATCCCTCCTCGATCAGTTATTATTTTGTACTGGTACGACGGGAATGCAGCGGTTTTGGATTAGTTTATTTGATGGGGAGATCGTGTAAAAATGAGAAGACAGTATAGCTTGCCCAATTGTACCCTGATTCTCGATGGTTTCGGCGATGATTTCGCCCCAGCTAACCCCGGTGATAGCCGACCTTTACTCTCAATTTTGACTAACGTAGAATGTCGGTTAATCGGGGCCAATAAAGTCCTGCAAGGTGGTCGGGTTTTCTTGGAAAATTTAGTACAAGCGGTCAGTCAGTATGCCCAAGAATTTTTGAGTGGTGTTCGTCATCCCCAAGACCCCGTCCATGAACCAGATCATGTGTACCTAGAAAAGATGGACCATAATCTCCATCGTCTGGTCTGGTATCCATCAACGGACTTGAATATCCCGGAAAGTCCGGTCAAGATAGAAATCAGTACCGTGCAGTTATTCGATTTAATAGAAGCGATTGACCAATTTTTTGCCGATACTCGCACTTTACCCGACCTAACCCTGAAATTACAGCCAGTTTCCCGTCGCTACCATAAGGTTAATGAATCGGTGGCCAGTCGAACAGTACCTTTTTTGGCAGGATTAGGCAGTCTTGTCGCTTGCGCCCTACTTTTCTATCTGTTACCCGTCCCCCAAGTCCGTAAACCCGAAAATCCCCCCATTCCTGCCGCTTCTCCCAGTCCCACCGTCCCCACTAATCCCGTCCCCCCTCCCAGATAAAATTAGGACCCTAAGCTACATCTGTAAATGGAGTGATGGGAATGTGGTTATAAACTTCGGCATTCTTTGCCTGAGCTTGACGGAGATCGTAGTCTGTTTGAAGATTCAGCCAAAACTGAGGACTGTTACCAAAATATCGTGACAGACGCAAAGCTGTATCCGCAGTGATAGTTAGTAAAAGTATAGTCAAATATAGACAGACTGAATTCCATTTCAGAAATTCCCTTCACTTTTACTTCGAGAGATTGATTCTCCTTGGGTGAACTACGCACCTCTCTATCCCATAGCGGTTAAACGCATTTGGGAA
>NZ_JADBRW010000377.1:0-4889 GCF_020247025.1 Microcystis sp. M109S1 | reverse complement strand
TCAATTGTCTATCTTTTGGTATTAACCTATTTGTGCCGTAAGTGTCTCCCTGTATAGATTTCAGCTACTTTTAGGCGTAGGCACTCTCATCGAATTTTATTTTAAGTTAATTATTTGCATAACAATTACCGAAGAGCCAAAAAGTTTAACTTATCGGGTTGATGAGGGGGGTTGAGGATTTCGGTTCAGGACAGGTTTTATTGGTGAAATCACAGCGATAAATTGCCGGTTTTTGCCAACTGAGGGGAATTTCCAGCAAATCCCTCGAACCGGTCATTGCTTGTCCCAGAAAGAGAGCCAGAGCGATACAATTGAGAATTGTATGGGCAATGCGCCAACGATGGGAACGGTCTTTATAGATATCTTCGACAATTGCCAGAGAGAAAATCATCAGTAATGATGCCGCCATGCCGATATAGTAGTGAGACCAGTACCATTGGGCCGAGAGTCGCCAGACCCCATCCTGAGCACCGATAATAATTAAACCCATGCCAGTCAAGGTGGCAAAAATTCCGCGCCAGAGGGCTTGTCTAGCGCGGTAGAGACAGACCAAAGAGGCAATGGTGACAAAAAACATCAAAATCACAAAAATGACCAGAAAGGGGTCTAATTTTCCCTCTTTTTGTTTATCGACAAAACCATTAAAACCGTAAACGACCGAGTAAGCTAGTGCTAAAAGGTTAACCCCTACCACTGTACCCGTTAACCAGCGGCCTAAGCGTAGATGTTCTGGCCCGACTACTGGGGGAATTTTACTTTTATTTCCCGGGTTGGTTTCTAAGCGACGTTGACGGGTTTGCCAAGCAAAGTTAACTACGAGGCCGATAATAGGGAAAACGACCACTATCGCTAGGACAGGATGAATGAGAGCCAGAAAATCGACGAATTGCATATAAATATCCCGAAAATAGTCAGCAGAAAATCGTCAATAGTTGACAAGCTATAGCCTTGTTTTTTTCAGCTTATCGCAGATATCAGGAGCCGGTCGTCGGTCGTTAGGAGTCGGTCGTCAGGAGATTATTTTTATTTATTCTCCCCATTTCCCCACACCCTACACCCCACACCCCACACCCCACACCCCACACCCCAAAACCTCACTTCCCATTTCGGACGAGGAACCTCTTTGATAATCGGCTAATCTAAAAGCAGCAATCCCTAGATTCAATCCTGACTATGAAACTACAAGAACTTTTAACCAATATCACTCTGGTTTCCCCGATTTCTTCTCCTATCGCTTTAGAAACCGAGATTACAGGAATTTCCACCAACTCCCATGCTTGTCAACCCGGAGATTTATTTATCGGTTTACCCGGTAGTCGCGTCGATGGGGGCGAATTTTGGCGTTCTGCTTTGGAAACCGGGGCCGTAGCGGCGATTATTTCCCCGGCAGCCGCCGCTAAATTTCCCCCCCCGGAGGATGCTTGCGTAATCGTTGTGGCAGATTTAGTTACTGCCGCTGCTGCAATCGCTGCTAAATTCTATCATTATCCTGCCCAAACCCTAAAATTAATCGGTGTGACGGGAACCAACGGCAAAACCACCACCACCCATTTAATTGAATATTTTCTCAGCCAAGCAGAGATTCCCACCGCTTTATTCGGGACTCTTTACACCCGTTGGCAAGGATTCCAAGAAACCGCTAATCATACCACCCCTTTCGCTAACGAGTTACAAGCTAGTTTAGCCAAAGCGGTGAGCGCCGGCAATGAAATCGCCGTCATGGAAGTTAGTTCCCATGCACTGGCCCAGGGACGGGTACAGGGTTGTACTTTTCCCGTGACGGTGTTTACCAATCTCACCAGAGACCATCTCGATTATCACCTCGATATGGAAGATTATTTTGCCGCTAAAGCTAAATTATTTAGTCCCGATTATCTGCAAGGGAAGGCGATTATTAACCTTGATGATGCCTATGGTCAACGTTTAGCGGCCTCCCTGTCTCCCCAACAGGTTTTAACCTATAGTGTGTCCGATGCTAGTGCCGATTTTTATACTAAGGATTTACAATATCAACCCACGGGAGTTCAAGGGGTGATGGTGACTCCCCAAGGGGAAATAGCCTTTGCTTCTCCTCTGGTGGGTCAATATAATCTGGCTAACCTCTTGGCGGCGGTGGCGGCAGTGTTAGAATGTGGTGTAGATTTAGGGAAAGTAATCGGTCAAATTCCCCAGTTTTCAGGAGTACCGGGGCGGATGGAACGGGTTAGCACCGCTCCCGACCAAGATATCAGCGTCATTGTTGATTATGCCCATACTCCCGACAGTTTAGAGAATGTTTTAAAAGCTTCCCGGCCCTTTATTTCCGGTCGGATGATTTGTGTTTTTGGTTGTGGTGGCGATCGAGATCGGACAAAACGGCCGTTAATGGGGAAAATAGCCGCAGAATTAGCAGATTTAGCCATAGTTACCTCCGATAATCCCCGCACAGAGTCTCCCGAACGAATCCTTCAGGATATCGTCGCTGGCATTCCCTCAGAAATTACTGTTCAGGTAATTAGCGATCGCGCTTTGGCCATTGACACGGCCATTCAAGCAGCGCAACCGGGAGACGGAGTAATTATTGCGGGTAAAGGTCACGAAGATTATCAAATTTTGGGGACGGAAAAAATCCATTTCGATGACCGCGAACAGGCCCGGGCCGCTTTGATGAAAGTGAAAAAGTGATGAGGGATGATTAATTGTCAAGAAAAGCTAACATTAGTTGACAATTGGCACAAGTAGCCAATGTTAATAAGCTAAACGGCGCTTAACCTGCATGATCCAATAGCTATAACCCTTTTGGAGTCTATATCGGTGATCCGAAGTAAAAGCCGTTTAGCTTATCCGTGATAGACTGGAGGAGTTTAGGTAAAAATCCCCGTTAGGGAGCAACCCCTATCTTGATAAGTTGCCCCTGTCTTGACTAAGCAATGACACAAAAAAGGCGTTACAGGCGCTTTGATTGTCTGAGGCCTCTGGCTTTAGACTTTGGGAGATACCCCCTCTTGAGGAGAATCTCTTAAAGTGCATTGTTAGGGTGTGTTAGTAAAAAAGTATCGGTCAATTGGTGACTCTAGATGACCTACTGCCTTAATCCCAACTGTACTCAACCGAAAAACGCCCCGACAGCGTTAATCTGCGAGAGTTGCGGTTCAAAACTTCTTCTGCACGACCGCTATCAAACCCTACGCATTTTGGGGAAAGGAGGGTTTGGGGCAACTTTTGTTTCATCGGATCTGTCCCTACCAGATAAGCCCCTCTGTGTGGTCAAACAACTGCAACCTCCCCCTAAAGATGCTAGTGTTTTTCGCATGGCCAAGGAGCTTTTTGATCGAGAAGCGGAAACCTTGGCAAAACTGGGGGTTCATCCGCAGATTCCCCGATTATTGGACTATTTTGAAGATAATCAACAGTTTTATCTAGTTCAAGAATACGTTAAAGGTCATAACCTGCACCAAGAGGTCAAAAAACGCGGACCGTTTAGCGAAGCGGGAGTCAAACAGTTTTTAAGTGAACTCTTGCCGATTTTGCAATATGTCCACGAGCAAAAGGTAATTCATCGGGATATCAAACCCGCTAACCTAGTTCGTCGGCAAACAGACCGAAAATTGGTTCTGATTGACTTCGGGGCCGTCAAAAATCAAGTTAATACCGTCATGGCCAATGCCGATTCTCAAACCGCTTTCACTAATTTTGCCGTGGGTACCCAAGGTTTTGCCCCCCCCGAACAGATGGCCATGCGTCCGGTTTACGCTAGTGATATCTACGCGGTGGGAGCTACCTGTCTCTATCTACTCACGGGCAAATCTCCTAAAGCGATCGAAGTTGATATTAATACAGGTGAATTACTCTGGGAAAAATTAGTCAAGGTGAGTCCCCAGTTTGCTAAAGTCCTGAAAACAATGCTGGAAGTCTCTGTCCGTCATCGCTACAAATCCGCTCAAGAGGTAATGGATGCTTTAGACATGACGGCTTATGCCGACAGTCTAGCCCAAAGTTTAATCGCCGCTGCAATGGTTACTTCCCAGCACCCCCGACAAGATTCAGGTTCGATAGCCACTTCCTCCGTTTCTGTCCCTCTCAAGTCTAAATTTCGTCCCAAAAATAAAAATCCAGAGGCCTCTCCAGATAATATGCTGGGGGGACAGATGGCTTTTTCACTGCCTAATACAAATGTATTGAATATAAGTAAAGCCCGCAGCAGCACAGAGCTAACCTTACTGAAGAAAAAACCCCGCTTAGATGAAAAAGCGATTCTCGATGCTTACAATGACGGCCGGCGCAATTTCGCCCAAGAGGAATTACCCAATCTCAATCTGGCCAAAGCCAAACTTTTGGGCGTCAATTTCTGTCAATCCAAATTAACAGGAGCTAATTTACAAGGGGCAAATCTGTCCAATGCGGATCTGGGCCGGGCTAATCTCAGTCAAGCTATTCTCAAAAGTACCAATTTAAATAATGCCTATCTCGGTTATGCAGACCTAGAAAAGGCCGATTTACGCGGGGCTAATCTCACCGGCGCCCATCTTCGCTACGCTAATCTCAAAGATGCTAATCTTTGCGGGGCTAATCTCTCTGATGCCCAAGTAACTCAAGAACAAATCGCCCTGGCAAAAACCAATTGGTTAACAGTTATGCCCAATGGTAAACGCAGTTACTGGTAATCTTTTTTCAGTGATCAGTAAACAGTAATCAGTAAACAGTGAAAAGACAGTAGGAAACTTCTATTTAGGGTCTGCTGAATAAATCTAAAAACCTTGTTGGGTAAGACTTTTAGACTTTTTGTCAATCAAAAAGTACCAGGTCTGGGAGTGATCAGGGGGAAAATTCAGGTACTTTTTCCCTGAAAATTAGGTAGTTGACCACCTGAAAATCGGTAAAACCCATCCCCCATCCCCCAACCCCCAACC
>NZ_JADBRW010000376.1:0-19804 GCF_020247025.1 Microcystis sp. M109S1 | reverse complement strand
TGGTCAACTACCTAATTTTCAGGGAAAAAGTACCTGAATTTTCCCCCTGATCACTCCCAGGCCTGGTACTTTTTGATTGACAAAAAGTCTAAAAGTCTTACCCAACAAGGTTTTTAGATTTATTCAGCAGACCCTAATTAAAAATAATGATGATAATTTTTAGTATTTCATTTACAGGAATCATACTAAATCCTGTTTAAAAGTTATTCACACTATTAAAAACGGATTTGGTATGATACTAAATCCAGTTATTAAAAACTGATTATTTATTCTCCCCTTTGCCTTTTGCCTCTTGCCTTTTGCCTGTCTGATATGTTACCTACAACGGATTTAGTATGACTGGCAATTTCAGGAAAGATGCTCGCCTCAAATTAACCCAATTATATCCGTCAATTTTAACTGGACAGACCCCTGGGGATGAGGGACTTTTTTAGGGGCAATTCACCGGAAAAACAGCCCCTAAAACTGATTATTGACCCGGACTCGGTGTTTCTATCGGGGACTCCGGGGAGAGGGGAGTCGATTCAACTATTGGCGGTGGGGCCGGAGGTTGGAGAATATTGCGCCAGCCTTGTATTTGCGAGCGAGCCGAACTGTAAGCGGTACTTTCCGGGGATACGGATTCAGCCAGGCGAATAGCTTCCAGATAACGACCATTATTAGCTTGTTCCGTGGCTAAAGACAAAAGCTGATAACTCCAACGTTCCAGCAATTCAGTCCGTTGCACACCCGCATCGGTTTTAGTGGAAATATTGGTAACTAAAGCAATCGCCCGGGTTAAACCTTCTGCGGTTCCCGTCGCCGCTAATTGATTAGCCTGTTGGAGATTTTGACGGGCCCGCAACTCTCGGCGCCAACGACGGATATTTTGGGAAGCTTCCGAGGAAAGAGCGCGACCGGGGGGAATTTGATTGGCAGTTTCGATCGCCGTGCTATAGTCTTTGAGATTGGCCAAAGCTTGCGCCTGATCTAAAATGGGTTGATCCTCCATGCGTTCAATCCGCCCTTGCCAGTCGCGAATTTCCCCTTGAGCATCTCGGTATAAGGCCCGATTCTTAGCGATTGCCCGCGCCTGAATAATAGCGTTACCCAGGGAATTAATATCGCCGGGGAGAGCGATTTCCCGCGCCCGTTCTAAAATCGGCCGGTCTTCAATCACTTGTATTTGACGATTCCAAGAGCCAATTTCCTGCTGTGCTTGCGACCAGAGGGGATTATTACGGGGAACCTCGCCCGCTTTCGCGATAGCGGCGCTATACTGCTCGATCGTACCTGCTTGTGCTAAATCTCTAGCCTCGGACAGTATTCTTATGTCCTGTACCTGTAACTGCCAGCGCTCCCTCATAGCTAGGGCCGTTTGATGGAGAGGTCGAGAAGCGTCGATTTGTTCTAGTCCCAGTATGCCAGCTTCCAATCCCTCCACCGTGCCGGCTTCCGCATCTAAGGCCGCTGCGGACAAGAGGGACCAATCGGTGACATCTTCTTTAATTTTGAGGTCTTTGGGGGTTTGGTTAGCCAAATCCCGGAGAGCTTGCCATTGCTTCCGCTCAATTAATCTTTCGGCGTATTCTTGCAGTTTATCCTCGGTTTTCCCGATTAATTTTTCTGCCTCCTGATAGGCATAACTGCTGGCTTGAATTTTTCTAGCTTCTTCGATGACTTTGAACCAATTGTCGAGACCGCCCCGGGCAAAGAGATTAAAGGCATTATCTAATTTACTGCTATCTTCCCGGGCGACGGTAATTTTAGCGAGCGCTTCATTATATTTAACCGTTGCCCAATATTCGTTATTTAAGTTCAATAAATCCACCGCTAGACGGAAAGATTGATTCCAGTTGGAAGCGCGGAGATTTTCCTCTAGTTTGCTTAATATCTCGTTGCCTTCCGTCCAAGTTCCTTGCCACTTAGCGATTCTTTCTTCAATAATTGCCGCTACTGCCATATTATTGGGGATTTGACGAGCTTTAGCGATCGCTTGCTGTAAATTTCCCGCTTGATAGTCTTTTTCAGCCAAATTCAGGATATCTCGCGCCCATTCTTCCACCTGTTGATTAACTTGCGATCGCAAGGGATGGTCCTCGGGTAAAGCTTCCACTAGGGCAATTGCTTCGAGTAGGCCTGCCACGGTGCGACTATCGGCGGAAAGTTGAGCGCAGTAGAGACGCAGGGAGGCAGAAGCGATAGGCCAGAAGATTTTCGGGCAATTGGGCGACTTCTGCATATTTAATAACTGCCAAGTGGCGAGAAAGCCAACACCGCCAAAGACCACGACAAATAAAGCCGCCCAAACTTTCCAAGTGAAACGATGCTGGTATCGGTACCAAAAGAGAAAAAGAAAAGATTTAGTTTTCTCTGGCCAACGAGTCAGGGAGTCAATCGATTCTCGTTTGACTAGATTTTTGGTTAATTCTTTTCCTTTAAACATTCACGACTCCCTGACGGATATTTTTAGATAGATTTTACCTTAATGGCGCTCATTGCCCAACTTCTCAGCAAGATTCAGCTTGTAGAGACTCGACTAATTCGATTAATTGCGTCTCGTTGGCACTATACACTTCCTGGCAAAACTCACAGATGGCTTCCGCTTGTTTATCCTTTTCGATGATGTCTTTTAATTCATCGACCCCGAGGAATTTTAAAGCTCCTAAGGCCCGTTCAAAAGAACAATCACAATCAAAACGCAGCATCTGCACAGCCGGAAAAATTTCTAGACCCATATCTCCGAGAAGTTCCTGAAAAATATCTTCTAGCCCTTTTCCTGCCCGTAAAAGAGGCGTAAATCCCGTTAATTTTCGCAATCTCGACTCTAAACGAGCCACCAAGACCTCATCCCGGGACGCTTCTTTAGAGAGAACTTGTAATAAAATTCCCCCGGCAGCCGTTACTCCTGTGGTCGTACCGACAAAAACCCCCACTTGCAAAGCGGAGGGAATTTGTTCCGATTGGTCCAGGTAGTAGGCGATATCTTCCCCCACTTCCCCAGAAACTATTTCCACGATGCTTTCTTGAAGTTCATTTCTCTCCTCGCCTTTTTCTTCCCGCAAGACCCGCACATAACCCTTGTCACCCACGGCGCGACCCACATCTAATTTACCCTTAGCATTGGGGAGTAATTCCACCTGGGGACAGTCCACATAACCGCGCACCGTGCCATCGAGTCCGGCATCAACTAAAACACCGCCTAGGGGACCATCGCCTTTAATGCGAATATTGACCCTAGAACCGGGTTTTTTTAAACTGGAAGCCAAGAGTAAAGCCGATGCCATAGTGCGACCGAGAGCGGCGGTGGCTACGTTAGATAATTTATGTCTTTGGCGGGCTTCTTCGGTTAAACGAGTGGTAATCACTCCTACTACCCTAATTCCCCCATCGGCGGCCGTGGCGCGGATTAATTTATCTGCCATACTACTTACTGTTATCCTTGGAAAACGCTGTCCCGATTTTTAGTTATTCTTTAACTAACTTAACAAAAATTATCAGACAACAATATGTTCGGCAATTTTCAACAAAGTCAGCTGCGTATCGAAATCTCGGCCAGTGAACAGGCTATCCGGGATAGTTTGCTCAAAACTGCTCATCTCCGTCAATGGCTGTGGCCGCAAATGCTCTCGCCCAATCTACCCGATAAATTAGAGGCAGGCTTGACTTTTACCTCTTGGTTAGGTTTAATTCCCGTACAACATCAGGTTTTATTAGCTAATGACCAGTGTTTACGCTTGCTTTTGAGTCAAGGTATCGATGGCTATCACGAATGGTATTGGGGCGATGGTTGGTTACAATCGCGTTTAGAAGGCATTTCCCTCCTTCCCCTCAATCTCGGTCAAACTCTCAGTTTATTAAAATTACGACTATTTTTGAGCAATCAGAACTTAGGAGGGTAAGAGCGGCGGTCTTCAGCCCGACATTGAGATAAAATCGATCTAGTTAAAAATTTAATTCCGAAACTATGTTCGACGCACTGGCCGACCGCTTAGAAGACGCCTGGAAAAAATTACGAGGTCAAGATAAAATCTCCTCGGCCAATATACAAGAAACCCTCAAAGAAGTCCGGCGGGCTTTATTAGAAGCAGATGTTAACCTACAGGTGGTCAAGGGATTTATTGCTGAGGTCGAGAAACAAGCCCTCGGCGCTGAAGTTATTTCTGGAGTCAATCCCGGCCAGCAATTTATCAAAATTGTCTATGATGAATTAGTTAAAATTATGGGGGAAAGCAACGTTCCCCTAGCCCAGGCCGATAAACCCCCCACCGTAATTTTAATGGCCGGGTTGCAAGGGACAGGAAAAACCACCGCCACCGCCAAATTAGCCCTATATCTCCGCAAACAGTCGAAAAGCTGCCTGATGGTGGCTACCGATGTTTACCGTCCAGCGGCCATTGACCAATTAATCACCCTCGGTAAACAGATAAATGTTCCCGTCTTCGAGATGGGTTCTCAGGCTAATCCCGTCGATATCGCCCGTCAAGGTGTGGAAAAAGCCAAAGAATTGGGCGTAGATACGGTTATCATCGACACCGCCGGTCGTTTGCAGATAGATACCCAGATGATGGGCGAACTAGCACAAATCAAGAAAATTGTCAAGCCCGACGACACTTTATTAGTGGTGGATGCGATGACCGGTCAAGAAGCGGCCAATCTCACCCACACTTTTCACCAACAAATCGGCATCACGGGGGCAATTCTCACCAAACTGGACGGTGATACTCGCGGTGGGGCTGCCCTATCAGTGCGGCAAATATCGGGACAACCGATTAAATTTGTTGGGGTTGGGGAAAAAGTCGAGGCTTTAGAGCCATTTTATCCCGATCGCCTTGCCAGTCGCATCCTCAATATGGGTGATGTCCTGACGCTAGTGGAAAAAGCTCAGGAACAGTTAGACCTAGAAGACGCGGCCAAAATGCAGGCCAAGATTTTAGAGGCCAAGTTTGATTTTAATGACTTCCTCAAACAGATGCGGCTGTTAAAAAATATGGGTTCCCTGGGGGGAGTCTTAAAGTTAATCCCCGGTCTGGGCAAACTGAGCGGGACAGACATCGAAAAGGGCGAAAAAGAGTTAAAACGCACGGAAGCGATGATTAATTCCATGACCACGGAGGAACGCGCTGACCCCGATTTATTGGCTAAGTCTCCTAATCGTCGTCGTCGCATTGCCAAAGGTTCGGGACATCCGGAAACGGAAGTTAACAAACTAATTACTAATTTCACCAGAATGCGAACGATGATGCAACAGATGGGACGGGGACAAATGCCCGCTATGCCGGGGATGCCCGGGATGGGTGGCGGAATGTTTGGGGGTGGCAATCAACCGGGGTTCCGCGGTCAAGGTGGCAGCCCGAAAAAACCGAAGAAAATCAAGAAAAAGAAAGGTTTTGGCGATTTATAGAGGCTAAAAATGTTGAAATCCAGAGCTTAAACTTAGGTTTCTCCCGTCGGCTAATTTTATCTCTTTCCCCGGGACAATTTGACCGATTATCGCCCCATCTTCCGCCACTTTCTCGAGCAATTCTCTGGCACTGTCCGGGGGCAAACACAAAACTAACTCAAAGTCTTCACCGCCGTATAAAGCCCATTCTAGAGCTTTTTTGGCTCCTACATATTCTTTCAGGGTTGGATGCAGGGGAATCGTCTCGATTTCAGCACCAACCCCACTACAGCGACAAATTTGCATGATGGCATCTGCTAACCCGTCACTGCTATCCATGCCCGCGATGGGAAATTGCTTGACAATTTTTTGTAAATGTGGTATGCAATCAAGTCTCGGTTGCGGGCGTTGATGGGCTTGGATTAATCGCTTTTTTTGGGCGGAATTTAAATTCCTACCGGTTTCAGGGTGGAAGAGTAACTCTAATCCAGCCCGCGATAAACCGTGATAACCAGTAATAACGATACTATCGCCAACTTTTGCATTAAAACGTCTAATCTCTTCATTTTTTGCCACTTGTCCCAGGGCGGTGATGCTGATGTTAATCTCCGTGGCCCGACAGAGATCGCCACCGACGATCGCCGTCTGATATACTTGCAGACAAGAGCTAAGACCCCGATAGAGTCCTTCTAGCCAATCGATGGCTAGATCGGGAGTTAAAGCCAATCCTACCGTAATTCCTAGGGGTTCTGCCCCCATAGCCGCTAAATCGGATAAATTAGCCGCCGCCGCTCGCCAGCCCACATCTTCGGGAGAGGTGGTAAGATCGCTAAAGTGGACGTTATTAACTAAAACATCAGTGGTGACAACGAGAGAATAACCATCTTTGAGGGATAAAATCGCCCCATCATCACCGATAATCTCCGCAGGACAATATTTTTGCAGAATCGGTAGCAATCCCTGTTCACCCAAGTCTTTAACGGTTAAATTCATGATGTTTGAGAATTGAACGATGCAGCTTCTAAAAAGTCTTTAGTTAGAGCTTGCTGAATAATGGTAAAACCCTTTTAAAATAAGGCTTTTGAGTATAGGCTACATATCAGGAGAAGCACTCGTGGCGAGGGTCGTGACTGTTAAATTATTACAGATGTGTCAGCAGCTGCCTGTAAGCATCCCACCGAAAAACTAATGCGCTCCGGGGTTTGGGGGCGGCGCCACGACCCCAACGGGGGGTTTGGGGGGTTCTACCCCCCAAAAGCTTGGATTGAGTGGCAAAATCGGAAGTAATACTAAATCCGTTGAGTATAGGCTACATATCAGGAGAGGCACTCATGCCAAACGGAGAATAAATAATCAGTTTTTAATAACCGGATTTAGTACGACCAGATGAAAATCGGTAAAACCCTACACCCTACACCCTAAACCCCACACCCTACACCCCACGAGAAACTTTTTGCCGCAAACCCTAGTTAAGAGGATTGGCGCTGACTTTTTCGTAGGCGCGATCGATAATTCCTCGACCGCGCAGAAAGCCAGTATTGGCCGCCGGACAAAGATAGGAGAGGGTTTCTGGGTTAAAACGGTCTAAAATGGCCTGTTGCGATCGCAATTGCCGCGGCCAGTGGAAAGTTTTCGCTGTCTGTAGGGGTTGCGGTTGACCTTGATTGTCGGGGAGAAGATGACGACCGGTAAATAAAACCCCCCCGTGACGTTGCCAGTAGAGACAGGAGGAACCGGGAGAATGGCCTGGAGTCCAAAAAGCGCTACAAGTGGGAGATAACTGGATTTGCTGCTGAAAAACGGTAATTTGACGGTGAGGAAGCAGATAAGCTTCCTGTTCCTGTAGAATAATCTCACAATTGAGCAAACTTTGCAGAAGATCGCTCTGTTTCCCCTGACCCCCGCGATGGGTAAAAAATAGGTAACGGACTCCTTTTTCTAGGAGAAAATCCCGCTCGCTCTCCTCACAGCTAGGACAATCCACCAGAATATTACCAGTATTTTCTACAATAAGATAAGAGGTTCCCCCTAGGGTTTCCCGATTAGGCGAGAAAGCGTATAAACCTTCTAGAATTAATCGAGGGGGTTTTGTGGTTTTGCTAACCTCTAAAGGAGACGATTCGGTTTCCGATCGCATGGTTTGCCTATCCAAATCACAATCAATGCGGTTTATAACTTAGCACAATCGTTGACCGGGCGGGCTGAAATTAGCCGCCTTTTACTCAAGAGAAAAGAGCCGATATGGAAATGTGGTTGTTATTAGGGATTCTGGGCGGTTTCACCTATTTTATCGTCAAGCGTAGCGTGGCCAAAATCACGACAACACCAATTTGGTTAATTTGGTTGGTCCTGATGACTCCGGCTCTAATTTGGACGGGCTGGATGTTAATCTATGGAGAGGATACCCCCATGCCGGCATTTTTGCTGATCGGCCCTTTTGTGATCTGTCCTTTTTTGTATTGGTGGTTAGTACAGAAGGGACGGGTTACTCCCCAAGAAAGTCCCCCATCACCACTGGAAACAGCGAATTTAGTCCTAGAAAATCTTGATAATCCTGCGGCTAAAAATAATTTAAAACCGATCACTGCCGAAGAGGAAAAATCCCTACGAGATTGTTTTCCTTGGGGGATTTATTATCTGCAAAATATCGATTATCGTCCCCAGGCAATTCTCTGTCGGGGGAAATTGCGAGCGGTTCCCGAAGAAGCTTATCAAGTGATTAAAAACAATGTGGAGAAGGTTTTTGGGGATCGCTTTTTATTGCTTTTCCAAGAAAGTTTTCAGGGACAACCTTTTTTCGCTCTTGTGGCTAATCCCTGGCAGCAAAAAACAGAAACTATAGAAACTGAAAAAATTACTCGCCCCTTTCTTGCCCTGGGTTTATTGTTATTAACTCTCTTAACTACCACAGTCATCGGTGCGGGATTAAGTGGCATTACCTCTCAACAATTAGAAAATAATTATAGTTTATTATTGCAAGGTTTCCCCTACAGTTTAGGCTTAATTGCTATTTTAGGACTGCACGAATTTAGCCATTATTTGACAGCAGTTAAATATAAAATTAAAACTACCTTGCCCTATTTTATCCCCATTCCTTTCTTCCTAGGCACCTTCGGGGCTTTTATTCAAATGCGATCCCCAGTCCCCACCCGCAAAGCTTTATTTGATGTGGCAGTGGCCGGTCCTTTGGGGGGTATAATTATCGCTATTCCTCTACTGTTTTGGGGATTGTCCCTCTCGGAAATAGTTCCCCTAACTAATCAAAGCAGTTTATTAAATTTTCAGGCCTTAAATCCGCAGTTTTCTTTGCTCTTGTCTATCGTAGCTAAACTAGCCCTCGGCAGTAATTTAATCGCCGGAAAAGCGATCCATTTACATCCTTTAGCGGTAGCTGGTTATGTGGGAATTATCGTTACAGCCCTAAATTTAATGCCCGTGGGTCAATTGGATGGTGGTCATATTGTTCACGCCATGTATGGGCAGAAAACCGCCATAATTATCGGTCAATTAACTCGATTATTCATGTTTATTTTAGCCCTAGTGCAGCCAGAACTTTTACTCTGGGCGATTATTCTTTTATTAATGCCAGTCAGCGATCAACCTGCATTAAATGATGTGACTGAATTGGATAATAAACGAGATTTATTAGGACTATTTTCCCTGGCTTTGTTATTAAGTATTTTGCTGCCCCTTCCCGAAGCGTTGGCCCGTTGGTGGGGGATGTAAGCGACCGCATCAATCAACCTGAGTTCTGGGAAAATTATCGGTCAGTTAGGGGATAAAATCCCTATCTCCCACGTCAATGTGAGTTCGATGACCCTCACCCTCGATCACTTTAACCCACAAAGCTGAAGGCTGACAACCGCTCACCGATCACTGTTATATGGTTCTCAAGGCTAATTCTCGGAGAAAAAAGCGAGTTTCTCTGAAAGCGAAGTTAGGCAAATCTAGGTTAAAATTGCTGGCTATTCCGCTAATTTTGGCGAGTTTAGGCTGGTTGTACTACGATTTACGTCAGCAGTGGGCAAAACCGGAAGCGATTTTTGTTTTGGGAGGTCATGCCGATCGAGAACGTTTTGCGGCAAAATTAGCGAAGGAATATCCTGATCTACCGATTTGGGTGTCTTCCGGTAGTCCGCGACGATATGTGAGAAAGATTTTTAAAAAAGCGGGAATTCCCCCAGAACGTCTCCATCTCGATTACAATGCACGAGATACTGTCACTAACTTTACTAGCCTAGCCGATCAACTGAAAGCCCAAGGTATTGATAGTGTCTATCTAGTCACTTCCGATAATCACATGAGAAGGGCGCGATTAGTGGGAGAAATTGTTTTTGGTAGTCGCGGAATTGTGATTAAACCGGTGACTGTTCCCTCCCAATCACCCCCCGAACCCCTAGAAAAGTCGCTCAGAGACGGTTTTAGGGCAATATTATGGATAATAACCGGTTCTACCGGGGAATTTTGGCTAAAATCCGATTCTAGTACCCATTAGTTCCCGACCCAATCAAAATAAAATTATCTTGACAAAATTACCCACTTTATGTTAAGCAAAAATACCATCTTCGCCATCTTATTGATTTTTGTGCCGCTATCGATCGCCGGTTCCCTGTTACACTGGGGCGGAACAGTAGTTTTTATCACCGCTTGTCTAGCCATTATCCCCCTAGCGGCCTACATGGGGGAAGCCACGGAAGCGATTGCGGTGGTGGTCGGGCCAAATATTGGCGGTTTGATGAATGCCACCTTTGGCAATGCCACAGAATTAATTCTCGCCTATGTCGCTTTGCGGGAAGGTTTTATCGATGTGGTAAAAGCGACGATTACTGGCTCAATTATCGGTAATTTACTCTTAGTTATGGGATTATCGATGTTTTTAGGCGGTTTACGCTTCAAAGAACAGGAATTTCAACCAATAACTGCCCGTTTAAATGCCTCGGCCATGAATTTAGCGGTGGTGGCGATTCTTTTACCCACTGCCGTGGAATTTACCTCCACGGGAGTCGGGGAAGCAGTCCTACAGCGTCTATCCGTGGCCGTGGCAGCGGTGTTAATTTTCGTCTATGGTTTAAGTCTCTTATTTTCCATGAAAACCCACACCTATCTCTACGATGTCGGGGTTGCTGGTATCGAGGAGGAAAGCGCCACAGAAAACCCCGAAAAGCCGAAAGTCTGGTTTTGGTCTTTGATTTTATTGGTCGTTACTATCGCCGTGGCCGTAGAATCGGAGTTATTGGTGGCATCCCTAGAGGAGGCTACGGAACAGCTAGGTTTAACGGCGCTGTTTACTGGGGTGATTCTTTTGCCTATTATCGGTAATGCGGCCGAACACGCTACGGCTGTCACCGTCGCCCTTAAGAATAAAATGGATCTATCGGTATCTGTGGCCGTCGGTTCCAGTATGCAGATCGCCCTGTTTGTGGCTCCGGTTTTGGTTATCATGGGTTATATTATCGGTCAGCCCATGGATCTAAATTTTAATCCCTTTGAGTTGGTGGCAGTGGTTGTAGCGGTGTGGTTAGCTAATTCGATTAGTAGTGATGGGCGATCGAATTGGTTGGAAGGAATGTTACTCTTAGCTACCTATGCTATCCTCGCCTTGGCTTTCTTTTTTCATCCTCTCACCGCTTAAAGTTATCCCTTGCCGATATATAGACAATGACGGACGCTTTGGCTTAAGGGAGTGGTAAAACTAGCAATTTCGAGGATTTTACCGCCAGCTTTCCCTAAATTCTTCTCTAAACTCGAACTATCCTCCGATGACCACTGACCACGATAGAGAATAGCGATTCCGGTCTTTTTCAGGAAAGGCAAAGCATAGTTAACACAGATATCCACATTAGCTACCGCTCGCAAACAGACGATATCGTAAGCACAGTTATGTTTAGGGTTTTTCCCGACGATTTCCGCCCGACCTAAACGAGTTTTCGTGTTATTTAACTCTAATTTGTCAATAACTTCTTCAAGAAAATTAATCTTTTTTTGGGTGGAATCTAAGAGAGTCACCGACCAATGGGGATAGGCGATCGCAATTGGCACCCCCGGAAACCCGGCCCCGGTCCCCAAATCGATGACTGATAGGGATTTTGTCAATAGATCTGGCTGGGATTTTTGTAACCAAGCTAAACCCGATAAAGAATCCCAAAGATGTTTTTCCCAAAACTCCTCTGGTTGGGTAATTCGGGTGAGATTAAAACGTTGATTACCCTCTAAAATCAAGTCATAAAGTTGTTGAAATCGCGCTTGTATGGCCCCATCGGGTTGCCATTCTAGGGTTTCTTGCCAAAGGTCAAATAATTCGGGAAGGATCATTAATTCAGTAATCAGTAATCAGTCATCAGTCATCAGTCATCAGCTATGAGGGGAGTGGGGAAATTTCAACTAATACCCCAAAACCCTAAAACCTCAACTATCTGTTTTTTCACTTTTTAATTCCCGCAAATGTCCTTGTTCAATTTTCCAGTGACGGTCAGCAATGGGGAGTAATTCTCCGGCATCGTGACTAACTACTAATAAAGTCCAGTGTTGTTTGAGACTAGCGAGAAGTTTAGCCAATTGACGACGCATCGACCAATCTAAACCGGCCGTAGGTTCATCGAGAAGTAACAGATTAGGCTGCCGGATTAACTGGACAGCGAGGGATAAACGACGCTGTTGACCTCCACTAAGATTATGGGGAGAAGTATCCAGAGGCATATTTTCTAATCCTACCTCCTTTAAGGCCGCCGTTAGGCGATCGCTTTTAATCTCCGGATGACCGAGACGCAACTCCTCAAGGATGGTTTTACCGCAAAAATGACGTTCAGGAAACTGAAAAACGATTCCTCCTAATTGTTGCAGATGCAGCACCGTTAATTCTTGGTCGCGCCAGTGAATTGTCCCTCCTGTTTTATCGGCAAAGCCTGCTAGAATTTCCAAAAGAGTCGTTTTTCCGGAACCACTGGGGCCGACAATCAGACCTAATTCTTGGGGAGCTAATTCGAGATTAATCCCCTGTAAAATGGGATTGAGAGCAGCGGGAGGATGATAAACCACATCTTTGAGATAAAGCATTGACAGGAAAATAACTGGAAATTAAGTCTAGAAACCCGTTTCTATGTAAATGGAGCAGGAGGACTCCCGTTAAATTTCTCCTTAATTAAAAATATACCAGAAATTAACGGGAGATGAATTGCGACCAGAATCTAAACTAACGCGACAGCGTTTCCTTATTGGGAAAGGCTTGATTCTCAAGGTATGTATGAGCTTGACATATTTAAGCGGTAAGTCTTATACTAAAAAATAACACAGACGGGTTCAGGCTGATGTTAAATGTTTTAAAAGTGAGAATATACCCAAACAAAGAACAAGAACTGGCCCTAGCTAAAAACTTGGGTTGTGTTCGTTTCGTTTGGAATTACTACTTAAATAAAACTAACAATCAGTACCTAGAGACGGGTAAAGGAATGACCTACTGTGCCATGGCAAAAGACCTCACCAAACTCAAGAAACAACCGGATTTTGAATGGTTAGCTGAGGCTACTGCCGCTACCTTGCAGCAATCATTGAAAAACTTAGAATCTGCTTTTAAGAACTTCTTCTCAAAAAAAACAAAATTTCCTAGGTTTAAAAGTAGGCACAAAAAACAATCAATCCGTTATCCTGAAAGTTGTTCAATAAGAAATAAGGGAATTAAGCTACCTAAATTAGGGGTGGTAAAAGCTAAGATTTCTCAAGTAATAAACGGCAAAATTAAATCCGTAACTGTTTCTAAAACCAGTACAGATAAATATTTTGCTGCCATCTTATTTGAAATGGATGACTCAACAACCATTGAAAAACTAAAAATATCAGGGATAGACCTAGGTTTATCTTCTTTGG
Organism: Microcystis sp. M109S1; assembly: GCF_020247025.1. Lineage (NCBI taxonomy): Bacteria > Bacillati > Cyanobacteriota > Cyanophyceae > Chroococcales > Microcystaceae > Microcystis > Microcystis sp. M109S1. The sequence continues at coordinate 6,582 of NZ_JADBRW010000376.1, read as the reverse complement.
TTACGGTTTTTGATGGTGAAACAACCTACAAGGTTGACCCAATCAAACCTACCAGAAAATACGCTAAACGTTTAAAGCGGAGACAACAAGCATTGTCTCGTAAAGCCAAGGGGTCTAATAATCGCAAAAAAGCCATTAAGGAGGTAGCCAAGGTTCACGAAAAGATAGCAAATACTAGACAAGATTTTCTTCATAAACTCTCCAGAAAGTTGTGCGATGAAAACCAAATCGTTGTAACCGAGAATCTTAGTATTAAAGGGTTAGCAAGGACTAAATTAGCCAAATCAATACATGACGCTGGTTTTGGTATGTTGCTTAATTTCTTGGATTACAAGCTAGAAAGAGAGGGAGGAAAACTTGTAGAAGTTGACAGGTTTTATCCGAGTACAAAACTCTGTTCTTGCTGTGGATTTAAAAATGATTTGTTGACTCTCAGTATTCGTGAATGGATTTGTCCAGAATGTAAGAGTCATCACGATAGAGATGAAAACGCAGCCAAGAATTTAAGGGAAGAAGGTATGAGAATACTGTCAACAAATACCGATGGACAGTCGGAATTTCAAGCTTGTGGAGAAACTGTAAGACTCGTGGGTACTTGTACCCAAAAGCGGGTTTGGGGTGAATCAAGAATCCCCCGTCCCAGCGTCAGCTTGACGGCGGGAGTGTCAATGTGACAGATTTTTTCATTCGCTCAAGGAGACTTTTGACCATGGTGCTGAGGTTAGGTTTAACGAAAAGAATGGCGATCGGTGCTTCGCTGGCTGTTATGGTAATGGTTAACTGGATTGGTCCTGGGTTAGCCGGAGATCCTTTCCGCAAAACCAATCCCCGACCGATTGGCGATAAGACCGAGGCCGCTTTTAACGCTATTTTTAAAGAAGGTAACTATCTAGAGGCAAAAAAATTAATTGTTGAGGCCACAGAAAAGGAACCCCAAGAACCTTTGTCCCATGCTATGCGCGCCTCTCTTGCTTTTACCGACCAGGATTGGAACACCCTAAAAACCTACTCCGAGAAAACTAAGGAAGCGGCCAAGCAAATGCAGGCCAGCGACCCCTTAAGGGGAAATTTGTATCTAGCGGTGGGGAGTTTTTTAGAGGGAACCTACGTTTTTCAAACCGAAGGAGCAGTATCGGCTATCCCCAGATTACAACAGGTGTTTCAGTATTTGGAAACCGCAGAAAAGGTTAATCCTACGGATCCAGAATTGAATCTGTTAAAGGGTTATATGGATTTGATTTTAGCGGTTAATCTACCCTTTTCTAGTCCCCAAGAGGCAATTCAACGGCTAGAAACCTACGGAAGTCCTGATTACTTGGTCGATCGAGGTATAGCTCTAGCTTACCGGGATTTAAAGCAGTACGATCAGGCTTTGCAGTTTATCGATAACGCTCTGAAAGCGACCCCCGATAATCCAGAATTAATGTATCTGAAAGGTCAAATCCTGAGAATTCAAGGCAATACGGATAAAAATACTGGCTCTTTGAAACTGGCATTGGATTACTTTAATAATGCCCTGAAAAAACAGGAACAACTCCCCGAATCGGTCAAAAAACAGTTAAATCGCGAACACCGTAAGGTACAGGAGGAGATTAAATCCCTAGAAAGCACGGCTAATCGTTAAAAAAAGCCTAAAAATAGTCAATATTTGGGTTTTTTATCAGTTATCAGTTTTTGAAGGCAATAGGCAAGAGGCAAATTTTGCCAAAACAGAAAATCTCCTCTTATGGTATATAAAGTAAAGGATTATTAAGCTTCGCGGAAGTTTATTAATTAAAGTTAAAAATATATTGACAAAAAAATTGGCTTGTGGTAATGAGCAGAATTTAGCCAAACCTCCTAGCTGATTTCTTGTCAAGGGTTCACCTAAGTGTAATTGGAGATTTCATGACGGCAACGACGGATAAATTGCATGGGGAGTTGATCACCTCGATCGAGCCAGACTTTAAACTGAAAGATATTATTAAAACCATTCCCAAAGAATATTTCCAGAAAGACCCAGTTAAAGCTTGGTTTGGAGTGATTACGAATATTTTGGCGGTCATGTCCGGTTATGCAATGCTAGTTTATTCTCCCTGGTATTTACTGCCTTTAGCTTGGATTTTCACTGGTACAGCTTTAACGGGATTTTTTGTGATCGCGCATGATTGCGGTCATCGGTCTTTTTCCAATCGACCCTGGGTTAATGATCTTGTCGGTCATATTTTCCTCTTACCGCTTATCTATCCCTTCCACTGCTGGCGTTTCCTGCACGATCGCCATCATACTAAAACTAACATGGTAACTATAGATAATGCTTGGGATCCGTGGGAATTAGAAGCTTTTAACTCGGCCAATCCCTTAGTGCGTCTCTTTTATCGCGGCATTCGCGGACGTTTCTGGTGGCTTGGTTCGATCGCCCACTGGGCTATTCTACACTTCAACATCGAACAATTCAAGGAGAACGAAGGGGAAAAAGCGCGCTTTTCGATGATTGTCGTCCTAGTTTTTGCCGCTATTTTTTTCCCAACCCTCATTTTCTACACTGGTGTCTGGGGATTGGTTAAATTTTGGGTGGTACCTTGGTTTGTCTATCATTTTTGGATGAGTACCTTTACCCTTGTCCATCACACGGACCCGGATATTCAATTTTCCTATCCCGAAGACTGGAATCAAGCTTTAGCGCAACTAGAAGGGACAGTTCACTGTAGCTATCCCCGTTGGGTAGAAATTCTCTGTCACGATATTAATGTCCATATCCCCCATCATATCTCGACGGCGATTCCTTCCTATAACCTCCGCAAAGTTCACGCTAGTCTCAAAGAAAATTGGGGTAGTCACCTGAAAGAAACCGAGTTTTCTTGGGCATTAATGCAGCGAATCGTTGATTATTGCCATATTTTCGACTCCGAAACCGCCTACAAAACCTTTAAGGAAAGCGGCGGTTAAATCAGTTATCAGTTATCAGTTATCAGTTATCAGTGGGTAAGTTATCAGCTATCAGATTTGAGTTTGAAGTGACGGTATTAAATAGGGTTTGCGGCAAAAAGTTTTTCTTGGGGGCAGGGTGTGGGGTGTGGGGTGTAGGGTTTTACCCATTTTCAGGGGGTCAATTACCTAATTTTCAGGGAAAAAGTACCTGAATTTTCCCCCTGATCACTCCCAGTCCGGTACTTTTTGATTGACAAAAAGTCTAAAAGTCTTACCCAACAAGGTTTTTAGATTTATTCAGCAGACCCTAAATATCAAGGTCCCCGGAGGACATTCGGAGACTAAAAATGGACGGGTCGGAAAGCGTAAGACTTCTGTTAAAGAAGCAGCATCCCGGGTCGCGTCAACCCATCAAAAGTACGAGCAATTAAGCTTGTTCTAGTGGGAATCGCCGTCCGTTTTACGGCGGGGAGGATGTCAATTGTGTTAATCTCATCTTTAAATATCCACACCCCAAATCGTCTAAGGAGACAATGGCCGCTAATTCTCGGAATAAATCGCCCCTTTTTCTCGGCTGTTCCAGTAGGATCGCTATTTTTTGCCTCTTGATGTTATTATCGGCGGCAATAGGCTGGTTAATCGGGAAACAGTGGGTTAAGCACAGCAATCAACCCGAAACCGTTAAACCCGTTTTTGCCACGGAAGAAAATAATTTTAATTCTGCCACAGATCGGGCATGGCAACGGAAAGCTGAGATGAGAAAGCGCCGTCTAGAGTTGGGAATTGATAGTCAGTTTTTTAAAAATCTCGTCAATGAATTGTTTAGCCTCCGCTATGGGGATATCAAAGAGGAAAAACAGAAACAGGAACAAAGAGATATTCTAGCAGCAGAAATCCTCGATCGCTTAGACCGTCTCGATTCTGGCACTAGAGAAGCATTAGGTAGCTACGACGAGCAACAGCGAGAAAAATGGCGAAAACAAGTGAATCAGTTACGATTAAGCAGTAGAGTCCTTAATTTACTCACTGATACTGCCTTTTTTCAGCTATTTCCCGAATTGACAGAAAGACCAAATTTTGATAGCGGCCTAGGTCAACTATGGAGTGGTTTGGCCTGGAATCAGTTACAATCTTTACAGTCTGGCCTATCCTACCAAGCGCTCGAAAGTTTAGACGCGGGGGGAGAGGAGATTATCGAGGCAATTCTCAGCCAGGGACAAGGAAAAGCCTATGCAATAAAATTGCGTTCCAGTGATCGGTTAGACTTAAATTTAGAGGCAGAAGGCGAAGTTTTACTATCTTTCTACTCTCCCAGTGGCAAGGTCACTCTTTTAGACAAGTCTAGCGATCGGCAATGGTTCGGTCAATTACCCGAAGAGGGATTTTATGAATTAGTTATTCTCCCCCAGTCTTCTAACCCCGTTAACTTTCGCTTGCAGTTAAAAGTAAGTCAATGACTTTAACCGTCAGGAGACAGTTATCAGTTCACTGTTTACTGATCACTGAAAAGCTCCCCACTTCCCCACTTCCCCACTTCCCTACACCCTACACCCCACTTCCCCAACCCCTAATCCGCTTTTTTACTTTTCCCCATGTCTCTAACTTTCCAAGCTGTTATTGCTAAATTAAACGAATTTTGGGCCGCTCGCGGTTGTTTAGTTGCTCAACCCTATGATACGGAAAAAGGTGCGGGAACCATGAGTCCCCACACTTTTTTAAGGGCAATTGGTCCGGAACCTTGGGCCGTTGCCTATGTGGAACCCTGTCGTCGTCCTACGGATGGCCGTTATGGCGAAAATCCCAATCGTTTTCAGCATTACTATCAATATCAAGTCCTAATTAAACCCTCTCCCGATAATATTCAGGATATCTATTTAGACTCCCTGCGGGTGTTAGGAATTAACCCAGAAGATCACGATATTCGCTTCGTGGAAGATAACTGGGAATCTCCCACCCTCGGTGCTTGGGGTGTGGGTTGGGAAGTGTGGTTAGATGGGATGGAAATCACCCAATTTACCTACTTTCAACAGTGTGGAGGTATCGATTGTCGTCCCGTGGCGATCGAGATTACCTATGGTTTAGAAAGATTAGCCATGTATCTGCAAGATGTAGAGGCAATTAATGAAATTCAATGGAATGAAAATATCCTCTACGGTGATATTTTTCTGCAAAATGAAATCGAACAATGTACCTACAATTTTGAGGCTTCCAATCCTGAGTTATTATTTAGTTTATTCAGTTTATATGAACAGGAAGCTAAACAATTAATCGATCGCTCTCTGGTGATTCCCAGTCTAGATTATGTTCTCAAATGTTCCCATACTTTTAATTTACTCGATGCTAGAGGTGTGATTGCTGTAGCTGAAAGAACCCGTTATATCGGCAGAATTCGCAATTTAGCTCGACAGGTTGCTCAATTGTATTTACAGCAACGGGAAGCTTTAGGTTTTCCCCTACAAACGGTTTAGCAGTTTATCAGCTATCAGTTATCAGATGCCAGTTTTCAGTTCACTGATTACTGTTGACTGTTCACTGATAAAATCTCCCCAACCTCAAACCAGCAACTTTGTACCTCATAAGTCCAAGAATTAATATATTAAGTTTTGCAAACAGATGCAATATTTCTGGAATCTAACCCAGTTATAACTGTATATAATAGGTGACACTATATCTAGCCAGTAATTTACCTCAAAAGACCCTTTTCTTAGAGATAATTCCTTACTTGACTAGCCTATTAGTGCCATGAAAAGACTAAATTTTTTAAGTTCTAATTTTTTAGACAAGGAGTTACTTTGCTGACACCATCGCTACCCAAAAATGATCCTGATCCTATCAAACGACAAGAATTACTACAAAGACAAAAACAAGTCTACATCTATGATTCCGTTAATGGTATCACCCTCAGCAAAGATTTACCTACCCACGAAAATTTTTCTATTTCCTATCAAGTAATGCGGGGTAAAGGTTTCAGTGCTTTAATTGCCAATGGAGTGGCCACGAGAATAGAAAATATCTTCGATCCCTTTGACAAATTAGAAGATTACGAAGAACTTTTTCCCATCCTTCCCCAACCCACAAGCATTAAAACTTGGTAATCTAATACTAGCTTTGCCTACCAAAGATTAGCGGGAGCAAATCCCATGGTAATCCGCGGGATTAGCAGCTTACCAGATAATTTTCCCGTCAGCGATGCTATCTTCCAAAAAGCCATGGGACCCGATAAAACCATTGCCTCGGAAGCCGCTAAGGGTAACTTATTTCTAGCAGATTATGCCCCCCTACACCACCTAACTTTAGGCAGTTATCAAAGGGGGATGAAAACTGTAACAGCACCTCTTGTCCTTTTCTGTTGGCGCGCTAGAGGTTTACGGGGTCAAGGGGGATTAGTACCGGTTGCCATTCAATTGTATCAGGATCCGACCCTGCCTAATCAGCGCATCTATACCCCCGATGACGGACTTAATTGGTTAATGGCGAAAATTTTCGTCCAAATTGCCGACGGGAATCACCTTGACATCCTCGCCGCCGTAAACGGACGGTGATTCCCAAACCTCACGATTTGGGTTTCTGCTTCTTTCCCTTGCGGGGTTCCGCACCTGCCTTAACAGAGTAAATCTGTTCTGGTCTTATGGTCGCTCTACAGACTGACACCGCAAGTCCTGCGGCCAAAAT
>NZ_JADBRW010000375.1:0-3397 GCF_020247025.1 Microcystis sp. M109S1 | reverse complement strand
GTTCGGGGTTTGTTAGGCCATAATGACTGGCAAAACCAGAGATTCGGTCGCCTTGTGCAGGTCAAAGCCTGAGTTGCCCATCGAATTTTAGACCTAACTCCTCGGAATTTGAGAACTCTATCAACATGCGATTACCCTGACCGAGATAGGCTTTATCCATTACTAGGCTCAATTGAAGTTGGCTGTATAAGCTATATGCTGTCAGGGTTTCCTCTTTAACTACTCTCTGCTTCATTATTTCTTAACAAAAAGTCTCTTAATCACGAGGTTAAACCTGATTTCGGAAATTAAAAAGTTTAGGGAATTCAATCTGACTTTTTTCATAATCTTGGGGGATGCCTATGTCAATAAAATATTCGTCAGAAATAAAGCCATACATATGAATTTTCTCGGTATAAACTTTTAGAAAGTCGTCCTCAAAAGAAAATTTTGATGGCAGATCAAAGCCAGACAATATTTTTTTTTCTACACAATATATGCCGCCATTAATATAGCCCTTATCTTGATATTTTTTGGATTCAAACCCGATAATTTTTTGGTCATCATCTAGCAGAACATTATTATAACGATCAAAGTCAGTTAGGGGCTTCAGAGCAAGGGTTATCAGGGATTTTTTTTGATTATGTAAATTAATTAGGGCGGATAAATTGACATTAAACAAGGTATCTCCGTTAACAATTAATGCTTGTTCAGTTTCAATTTTATTTAAGGCCAACCGGAGCGCTCCTCCAGTTCCCAAGGGTGTATCTTCTATCAGATAAGTCAGTTCGTATTCCTTGTAATTATCGCCAAAATGATCGATAATTTTCTGATATTCATAGCCAACAGAAACTAAAAATTTGTTGCTAATTTTTTGAGAGATTAGGTAATCTAATAGATATTCTAAAAAAGGCCTGTCGGCAACGGGAGCCATGGGTTTTGGTAAAGTGTTGATTACTGATCGCAACCGGGTTCCTAACCCACCTGCCAGAATAATTACGTCCATAGATACACCTCAAAAATCTGAATTATTGCCAATCTTTTAAAAACTATTTTTAGGGTTATAGGGATAATCCTTCCCCATCGAGCCTTGGCTTGTTATAATGTCCATGCTTGGGTTCCGTATTTAGTAAAATGAAAATTAATCACTTGGCCTCCTGCTGCTTTCAAAGCTTTAGTTACTTCGATTTTCTTGGTAGGATCGACCATAAAGATAATAAAACCACCGCCACCGGCTCCCGATATTTTGCCCGAATAGGCCCCGGTTTCCCTCGCTACCTGATAAATGTGATCGATCTGCGGATTACTAATTAATTTGGATAATTTCTTTTTCGCTTCCCAAGAAGTTCTCAGAATTTCTGCTATCCCCATAAAATCTGATTTAAGCAGTGCTTCTTTAAAGAGAATTGCCTCTTTTTTGAGTTGATGGGTAGCGGCGATCGCCTGCTCATTTTTTTCTTGGACATTCTGAATTTGATCCTCAATGACTTGAGATGAGTAGCGAGAAATGCCTGTATAGTAGAGAATCAAAGAGACTTCCAATTCATTGATCACCCAATTTTTAATTCTCAAAGGATTAACTATGACTCGATCTTGTTCATAAAATTCCATAAAATTAAAGCCGCCAAAAGTGGCAGCGTACTGATCCTGTTTACCCCCCAACCAGCCTAGGTCAATTCGTTCGATTTCGTAGGCTAAATGGGCGATATCGTACTCGCCTAGGGGTAATTTTAACAGTTCCACAAAGGCTTTAACTATGGCCACGGCTAGGGTAGAAGAAGAACCCAATCCCGAACCAGCCGGCGCATCGGAAAAGGTGGTGATTTGCAGCGGCAAAGGTTGCCCTTGATTAAAGTCTTTAATCAAACGATTATAGACCGCTTTGTGCAGATCGAGAACGCCGTTATAGGGGAGAGGAAACTGAAGGGTTTCTATTTGTTGTTCTCCCCGATCGGCGGCAACAAAAATGACTTGTTTGTCAGTAATTTCCGTGACTGTACAGTAGGCATAGAGATCGATAGTAGCGTTGAGAACGTAACCTCCATAAAGACTACAGTAAGGCTCGACATCGGTGCCGCCACCACCTAAACCTAATCTTAAAGGAGCTTTGGTTCTGATAATCATGGGTATGCTGTTTCGGTTGATTTTTTGCTAGGAGATTTTAGTTGGGAAAGAGCGCTTCTTCGATCGCTAAACAAATAGTATGAAGAACAAAACCATGACCTTCTTGAATGCGCGGGGTACTGGTGCTAGGAATCATCAAACAATAATCGGTTTTTTCCTCTAGAGCTAATCCCTTCCCCCCAGTTAAACCGATGCTAGTGAGACCTTTTACTTGACAAACTTTGAGAGCTTGATGGATATTGGCGGAATTTCCCGAAGTGGAAATACCGATAAACACATCGCCGGGGTTTCCTTCCGCTTCTATCTGGCGGCTAAAAATATATTCGTAACCATAATCGTTAGCGATCGCTGTTAAACTGGCGATATCGCTATTGAGGACGCGAACTGGCAAAGACTGTCTTTCTTTCAGAAATCGGCCGTGCAGCTCACCGCCAAAATGGATAAGCTAAACGGCGCTTAACCTGCATGATCCAATAGCTATAACCCTTTTGGAGTCTATATCGGTGATCCGAAGTAAAAGCCGTTTAGCTTAGCATCGGCTGCACTGCCCCCATTACCAGCGACTAATACTTTGTGGTTGTTGCGATAAGCATGGATACATACTTGGCAAATCTCTTGGATTTTTTCTAGATATTTTGTCTCAGTTAGTAGGGTTTTCTTCAGGTTATAAGCTTCTTCCAATTCGGTCTTGATTAAAATTGACAGAGAGGGATCGCTCTGGAAACTATCCAATTTTTTGTTTGATTTTTCCACCATTCGCATAGGTTTGATTTTCCAATTTTTATTAGTTGAATAAATTTAACTCTCAATCATTCTGTCATTACATTGAATAGTATCAAAAGACCAGAATCGCTGTCCATTAATTGGGTACAAAAACCCTAGCATGGTAGAATTGATCACGGGACAAGAAAAACAGGCCAATGATAGTTCTAGAGAAACCTAGAGCGATCGAGTCAAAAGAGTGATCTTTTGCCAGTTATTCTGGGAATATACCACAAACGCCCCAACCTTAGCACAATTTGTTTTGTTTGTAAATAAATTTTTGATGTATTCTGGCCGGAATGGGGGATTTCTGAGCGGGGGATTCAACCTTTGCCAGTCTTGGCCTTTTGTTTGGCCCAACAAAAATGTTAACAATTCATGACAATACTGCTGATAAGCTTTTACGCATTTAAGTTACATTAACAGCATTACCCTTATTTTTAAGCTTTCTACTCCATTTAATAATCAATCCCCCTTCATTTAAAAGCTGATTGACTACTTTTTCCAGTTCTTCTTTATTTTCAAATTCTCG
>NZ_JADBRW010000374.1:0-2649 GCF_020247025.1 Microcystis sp. M109S1 | reverse complement strand
TAACTTTAAACTCTAAGACAAACATTTTACGCAGGGGGTACTTAGATAAAATCAGTATAGCACAATAAAAGTTAAGTTAACAAGCTATAGTTTAAAAAGCCGTCCTAAAAGGACGGGGCTTTAACCCAAAATTTCGGTAAGACAGGAGACAAGGCCAGAACAGTTTGTCTTCTCCGAGCGATTTGGGTAGAAACCTCTACTCTGTCAAATTAAATCCACTCTTCTTCATCCGCTTTGTTTACCTCCCGATCTTCGTTTTCATCCTGAGCGGGGGGCGTAATAATCCGATAATTGACATCGTAAACTTGATCGGCCTTTTCCCCGCGAGTCTGTTTGGCTGTGCGGTAACTATAGGAATAAACCGAGCCAGTTTGAGAACTGTCATCTGGAGGCTTGACAAAATTCGTTTTTTCCCCATCAGCAACCCTAGGCGGGAATTCTTCCCGATCCTGAATGGTAGTCGGTTTTTCGGGGGGTGCATCAAAATTCCAATCATCACCGCTATCTCTTTCCCAATCGTTATCTGGTGGAGACGCAGCAGAATCTTGAATATAGGTAGGTCGGGGAGATGGGGGTGGGACTTTAGGATTATTCGCTATACGAGGGGAGGCTTTTGGGGCAGCCAAAGGACGACCAAAACTATGGAGAAATTGCAGGGTTAAACCACTGATAATTCCCGCCAGGGTGAAAAGTAACACCCAGACAGCTAGGGGCAGTTTTACCTGCATAATACCGCCAAAAAAGACCAAAGTGATCACCCCCAGATTCTGCCAGATCAGTAATCCGCCCACAGCGATCGCAAATAAGACCATAATCCAGCCCATTTTTACCTCCCTTGATTCAGTGATCAGTGATCAGTAAACAGTGATCAGTAAACAGTGATCAGTAAACAGTAAACAGGTACAAAGATAAAGATAACTAACTAACTAATTAACTTAAAACTTACATCTGATAACTGATAACTGATAACTGATAACTGTTAATGTCCTTGCCAGCGATTAATGGCCACACAATCGATATCTAACTGATCGAGAGTACGAGCGATAACAAAATCGACCAAATCCTCGATCGATTGGGGATGGTGATACCATGCAGGTATTGCTGGCACGATTCTAACGCCCGCCTCGGCTAAAGTGGTTAAATTACGCAGATGAATTAAACTAAAGGGGGTTTCTCGCGGCACTAAAACCAATTTTCTGCCCTCCTTAATCTGCACATCGGCCGCCCTTTCTAGCAAATCGGAACTTAATCCCCCCGCTAATTTGGCCACTGTACTCATGCTACAGGGAATAATTACCATACCAAGGGTGCGATAGGAACCACTGGCGATCGTTGCCCCCACATCACCCCAACGATGACAGCGTAGTTTTCCCCCTTCCATCACCCCGCATTGGCCGCGCCAAAATTGTTCTTGCAGCTCCGGTTCTGGAGGCATCCGCACATTATCTTCTGCTTGCCAGACAGTGTAAGCTGATTTGGAGGCCACTAGATCGATCGTGTAGTCGGCTAAAAGTAGATATTTGAGAGTACGGACGGCATAAATCAGCCCTGATGCCCCCGTAACGCCCAAAATTAGCGGTTTAGATAATTCCTTCAAGCTCTAATTCCTCGATCAATTGTAATCCTCTCGGGTCGCCCACTTTTAATAAAGCACCCCTGGCATCTTCCTTGACACCTAAATCCTCATCTTCCACCAAGGCCTCGATCAAAGCATCGATCGCCGTGGCATAAATAACATTTAAGGGCAATTCTCGGCATAATTGACCGATCGACCAAGCGCAATTACTCCGCACCGCCGCGATTAAATCTCGGCGCAATCCTTCAATTAAAGGCGGCAAGACGGTGATGATATCTTCATAATTGACCTTGGCAATCTGGGACAAACTACTGGCAGCCCATAATCGCACCGCCGAAATATCGGTTTTGAGAGCATGAACCAAAGGCTCGATCGCTCTGCGATCGCCACAGTTGCCCAGGGACCAAACTACCCCTTTTCTGACGTAACCATTCCAATCTCTGGCCAGTAGATCGATTAAAGGCTCCACGGCGCTAAGACTGGGATTTCTGCCCAAAGCGTAGGCGACACTGACACGCACTAGGGGACAGACATCGCTTAACATCTCTAGTAAGGGGGCGATCGCTCTTTCGTCACGCAATTCACAAAAGGCCCGAGCGGCGATCATTCTCTCGCTCACATGAGCAGAAGTAAGCAATGAGAGCATTTCCTCTGGATCGGGGGGGATTTCCGCTGCTATGTCCGGATCGCTCCCATCGAGAGGATTATTTAAGGAGTTGCTAGAGTCTAGGATTTCATTGTCGTACATACTTGTTAGATTATCTTAATCCGTGACCGCTTACGTCAAGCCAAAAATCAAAAAGTAGTTGCGGGTTGGGGAGACTTTTCAGTGATCAGTAATCAGCCATCAGTAATCAGTGAACTGAAGGCAAGAGGCAACAGGCAACAGGCAAAAGAAAGAATCTGGCAATTCTCCTACCTAGGGTCTGCGGCAAAAAGTTTTTCGGTGGGGGTTGGGGGTTGGGGGTTGGGGGATGGGGGATGGGGGATGGGTTTTACCGATTTTCAGGTGGTCAACTACCTAATTTTCAGGGAAAAAGTACCTGAATTTTCCCCCTGATCACTCCCATGCC
>NZ_JADBRW010000373.1:0-3235 GCF_020247025.1 Microcystis sp. M109S1 | reverse complement strand
GTGGTCAACTACCTAATTTTCAGGGAAAAAGTACCTGAATTTTCCCCCTGATCACTCCCAGGCCTGGTACTTTTTGATTGACAAAAAGTCTAAAAGTCTTACCCAACAAGGTTTTTAGATTTATTCAGCAGACCCTATTTATACCTCTATCACAACCAATCCACCGCCCGAAATCTGTATCTAGGGTTTGCGGCAAAAAGTTTTTCGTGGGGTGTGGGGTGTGGGGATAAGTAGCTGGTTATAATTAAATTGAAGATGGCTCCCGCCTTAATCCCCCCTTAATTTCCCCTTAATAAGGGGGGTGTCTGACAATTTTTAACATCTACCCACTTAACATAAAATGACCTCGCGCGCTTGGAAGAAGACGGAAAAATCAGGGCAGAATTTGCTTACTAATAATTTTTCCCATCTTATCGAGATCATAGACAATTGGAACTCCCGTGATTAACTCCAAACCGGGGACTTCTTCTGGGCTAAGATTTTCTAAGGTCATAATCATTGCCCGCAAGGAATTACCGTGGGCTGCCACCAAGACATTATCACCCTGTCGGATATGGGAGAGAATACGACTCTGAAAAAAGGGTGCAACCCGGGCGACGGTGTCCTCTAAACTTTCACCTCCTGGAGGACGGGTAAAATAGGATCTACGCCATTCCTTAACCTGTGCCTCTCCGAATTTAGCGGCAGTTTCGGCTTTATTCAAACCCTGTAAATCACCATAATAGCGCTCGTCGATGGACTGACTGGGAAAAATCGGAATTTCCTGACTGGGATCACCATCGTACCGATCCCAGCCGTGCCAATCAGGATCATCGCTATCGTGTTTAAAAATAGGGATTTTACCGGCGCGAATTTCATCACACTCAGTCAGACAAATTATTGCCGTTTCCATAGTGCGAATTAGGAGACTGGTAAAACAGACATCGATGGTGATATTGGCCTCTTTCAGTTTACAGGCAGCGATCATGGCTTCAGCACGACCGCGTTCACTCAAGGGAACATCGACCCATCCAGTGAATTTATTGGCCGCATTCCAAAGACTTTGGCCGTGACGAATTAATACAAGTTTTGACATGGGTTTTCTTGGGGAATGGGGAAGTGGGGAATGGGGAGATGGGGAAGTGGGGGACACCACTTCGTACGCGTTGCGGGGGGAAGTGGGGTGTGGGGTGTGGGGTGTGGGGTGTGGGGTGTGGGGTGTGGGGAGAATAAATAGAAATAATCTCCTATCTCCTATCTCCCGTCTCCTGTCTCCTATCTCCTGAATACTGACCCCTGAATCCTAGAACTTACGAAATCGTGTGAATTTTGAGGAAATTAGTGCCTTTAGTTTTCTGCATGGGAATTCCCGCCATAATCAGGATTTTATCGCCCGATTGCGCTAGATTTTTCTGAAGTAGAATTGATTCCGTTTGCTTTAACACATCCTCAAAGACAGACACCTGATGGTCAAGAAGAATCGGGATCACACCCCAGACTAGGTTGAGACGGTGATAGACTCGTTTATTGGGAGTCATGGCAATGACGGGAACCGAGGGACGTTCCTTAGAAGCCAGTAGCGAAGTGTAGCCAGAAGTGGTAAAAGTGACAATATAACGGAGATCAAGGGTTTGATCGATCGCCACTAAAGCCTCACTGAGAGCGTGAGTTTCATCGGACTCATTGGGGGGAACATTATCAAACTTCACATCCGCTTCCACATCATGGGCGATTTTGGCCAACATAGCCACAGCTTTGACGGGAAAATCTCCCACTGCTGATTCCCCCGATAACATCACCGCATCGGTTCCATCGATAATCGCATTAGCCACATCACTAGCCTCGGCCCGAGTCGGTCGGGGATTGTGAATCATGCTTTCTAACATCTGGGTGGCAGTGATGACGGGAATAGTTTTCATGTTGCAGAGTTTGATAATGCGTTTTTGCAACATGGGGACTTTTTCGGGACTTAATTCTACCCCCAAATCACCCCGGGCCACCATAATTCCGTCACATTCCTCGATAATTGACTCCAAATTTTCGATCGCTTGCGGTTTTTCAATTTTAGCTATCACTGGCACATCCGCATGATTTCTCTCGGCTAAAAATGCTTTAATCGCCTTGATATCTTCTCCTTTACGAACAAAACTCAGGGAAACCCAATCAACCCCCTGAGAAAGACCAAATTCTAGGTCTTGTTTGTCTTTTTCGGTCATGGAAGGTAAGCGCAAATTGAGACGGGGTAGATTGACTCCCTTGCGACTTTTGAGAATTCCTCCCTCCAACACTTGACATTTTAGGTCTTTTCCGTTAATTTCAACGATTTTTAGCTCTAATAAGCCGTCATCAAGGAGAATTTGCTCATCTAGCTGTGCTTCCTCGGCCAGATAGGGATAATCGATCGCAACGGTGTTCGCTTCTCCCCGATACTCATCCATGGGTACAAGGGTGAGATAATCGCCGTTGTTGATGGTAATGGAACCATTGGGGAGATTACCAACGCGAATTTTTGGACCTTGTAAATCTTGCAGGAGAGTGATCGGATTGTCTAATTCTTGAGAAATTTGCCGTAAAAGGCTAACAACTCTCGCATGATCTTCGTAGCTACCGTGGGAAAAGTTTAGCCGCGCTACATTCATCCCCGCACCGATCATCTCCTTAAGGACTTCCGGCGAATTACTGGCAGGGCCGATCGTGGCTACGATCTTAGTTCTATGGGTAATAATTGACATGGAACCCTTACTAATCAATCTTGGGACGATTACATGATATTCACTTTAGGTTAACTAAAAGTGAAGCGGAAAACAAATTAAGCTTTTCCACAGACTTGCAATCGATCCAGATCCTCTCCTTCGCGGTCAGGAGTCAGTGATCAGTGATCGGATTTGCGTTTTCAGTCAATAGTATTAATACTAAATCTGTTGAGTATAGGCTACTTATGAGGATAGGCACTCATGCAAGAGGCACTCATGCAAAAGGAGGAATAGATAATCAGTCTTTAATAACTGGATTTAGTATAATTAGATAGTCAACAGCTTATCGAAAATTTGGGTTAAAACCCCGTCGTTTTACGACGGCTTTAAGCTACAATGGAAAAAGCGATAACCAAGCTAAACACTGAACCTTGACAACAGATAGTAGGGGGTTTCGTTCAGAAAAGACTTCAAATTCGGCCTTGAACGAGTAAAACTTTCTAGGAAATAAGGTTGAACATGAGATTTTTTCGACTTGTTCAAAGTGGCCGTCCGGCATTCGG
>NZ_JADBRW010000372.1:0-15510 GCF_020247025.1 Microcystis sp. M109S1 | reverse complement strand
TCAGTCTGTAGAGCGACCATAAGACCAGAACAGAGTAAATCTGTTAAGGCAGGTGCGGAACCCCGCAAGGGAAAGAAGCAGAAACCTAAATCGTGAGGTTTGGGAATCACCGTCCGTTTACGGCGGTGAGGATGTCAAACTATAAAGTATATTTTCCCGCCAAAATCCCCCTCTCTGGGGAGAAGGGGAAAAGCAAACCCAAGATTAACCCTGCACCATGACAGAAGCAGCCGCAGCCACACCGGCGCCGGGGGTGACACCTTCGACACCTAACTCGATTAAAGTCGCTTCAATGGCAGCGATAACCGTGAGGATATCCCTCTCACTAGCAAAACCTAAATGACCGATACGGAAGATTTTACCCTTGAGGTGATCCTGACCACCAGCGACAGCGATGTCGAACTTTTTATTGAGAGTCGAACGAATTTTTTCCGCATCCACCAGAGTGGGGGCCACCGCAGTAATCGCCGTGGAAGCCCAGGAATCCGCCGCGTAGAGGGGCAAATCCAGGGCGCGCATACCGGCCCGCGTCATCTTCGTTAAGCGTTGGTGACGGGCGAAAATTGCCGCTAATCCCTCCCTTCTCATCATTTGCAGAGAAGCTTGTAAACCGTACATCAGGTTAACTGGAGGGGTAAAGGGGGAACTATCCTCATCGGTGGCTTTTTTGTATTTGCCCAAATCTAGATAAAAACGGGGCAGTTTGGCGGTTTCGTAGGCTTTCCAAGCTTTTTGACTTACGGAAACAAAACCTAAACCGGGAGAAATCATATAACCTTTCTGGGAACCAGAACCGACCACATCTAAACCCCATTCATCGATGGGAATATGATAAGCTCCTAAACTGGTGACAGCATCGACGATAATTAAAGCTTCCCCGTGGTCTTTTACCGCTTTGTTAATGCTTTCCAAGTCATTGAGAACCCCGGTGGAAGTTTCCGAATGGGTGATAATTACCGCTTTGATGGCTTTTTCCTTGTCTTCGGTCAGTTTAGCCGTGAATGCCTCTGGATCTAGGGGTTTACCCCATTCTGCCTTAATGACATCCACATTTAAGCCGTATGCTTTCGCCACTTTCGCCCAACGTTCCCCAAATTTACCATTATCCCCCACCAAAACTCGATCGCCGGGGCTAAGAAAATTAATAATTCCCGCTTCCATGGCACCGGTTCCCGAAGCAGTTAGCATTAAAACATCGCCACTGGTTTGATGCAACCATTTGAGATTTTCGGTTAATTCGGCGATTACCTTGCTAAAAGCACCCGTCCGATGACCTATAGGTGCTTTAGCCATAGCCAATAATACCGCTTCCGGCACTGGTGTCGGGCCGGGAATCATCAACATATTTTTATTTTCCATGGTTCGTCCTCTCTCGTTGGGCCATATTTAACAAAGATAAAAAACCAAATCTCGATCGCATCAATTCTGAGGGGATGATTTAAGATTCGGCAAACTCTGATTATATACCGGGAGATAGCCGTGTCAGTTATCAGTGATCAGTTACCAGTTATCAGGTGTGAGTTTTCAGCGAATAGTATTAAGGGACAAGCTCGGAGCTGCCTTTTTACTGTTTACCGATAACTGAAAAATCCCTAACCGAGATTTTCAAAGAGTTTCTGGATACCGACGGCAGCATCGGGCAGTTTTACCAAAGATTCGCCGATTAGAACCGCATTTGCTCCCGCTTGCTTCACTGTGGCTAGATCTGCAGCTTGGTGTAATCCCGATTCGCTGACGATCAGAATACCTTTTTCTCGCACCTGTTCACCCCTGGCTTCTAGTAATTGGCGAGTATTGTCTAAATCGACTTTAAATGTCTCTAAATTGCGGTTATTGATGCCGATTAGTTCGATTCCCTCAATGGCTAACACTCGATCGAATTCGGCCAGACTATGCACCTCTACCAAAGCTGTCATCCCTAAACCCTTGACAATTTTGACAAAATATGCTAGGTCTTGATCGCTTAAAATAGCGGCAATTAAAAGGACAGCATCGGCTCCTTTAGAGCGAGCGTAGTAGATTTGATAGGGATAAAGGATAAATTCTTTGCATAATAGGGGTAAAGATACCGCTTGCCGGACGAGGGTAAGATTTTCGTAACTACCTTGAAAAAACTTACTATCGGTTAGGACTGATAAACAAGTGGCTCCCCCCTGTTCATAGGTACGGGCGATCGCTACAGGATCAAAATCTTCCCGGATAACTCCCTTGCTCGGGGAAGCTTTTTTCACTTCGGCAATCAAAGCGGGTTGGGTTTTCCCCTGTTTTAAGGCGGCTAAAAAGTCGCAAGGTGGCGCAGTATTGGCTATTTTTTGGCGTAATTCTAATAAAGGCAACCGTTCGCGCAATTTATCGACTTCCATCTCTTTATGCCAAACGATTTCTTCTAAAATATTTTGCGGTTGTGCCTCCGGCACTTTCACCACATAACTCAAACTCTCAACTTTGACGGCAGGATTGGGGTGTTTTCTTCGGATCTGCATTTTTTCACTGTCCAGAGTGTGAACAGTGATTAGTTTAACAGTGATTAGTTATCAGTAATTCAAATAGAGACGCAGTTAATCACGTCTCTACAGATATTTATCTATACTTTTGTGGATATTCCCAGTCTTCACCAATCTCCTCAAGGCTATTGCATAGCTCCGAGCGAACGTTCTAAAATCTTATCTTGGAGTTTTTCTTCTTCTTGACGATTTTCGGTTAATAAAACCCGTGCTTTCGCAGTTCCTGCCTCCCCTTCCCCCAAAAGCTCCTCTGTACGAGTTAAGACTTTTTCTTCGAGCATTCCCTCTGCTTGTCGTTCTTGGGTTAAATTAAGACGTGCTTTTTCTTGAATATTCATAAATTTATCCTTGCCACAGGTGCGATCGATTTCTACCTTTAGTCTGACACAAATTTGCTATTCTGTATCATTAACTACAGAAAAATTTAGAATCTTACCTATGAAACCGAGATTTAGGTATTTGTTCTCATTGCTTAAATGGACAGGGATCGATCGACCTAAAGCTATAAAATAAAACCTATGGAACAATTCCCCGGCGTAATCAAGCTTGTATATCGGGCGAATAATTATCGATTGCCTAAACCAAGAGATTTCTTGACACTATCCGATTCTATCGTAATATCCTATTTGCAGAGCTTATGACCAAAGGTAATTTAAACGATCTCATCCGTACAGAAGCTAATAAAGAGGTAGAATCCCAACCCTCTCCTTCTCCCAAACGTGCCAAGGAAACTAACGCCACCCTACAGGCAAAAATTAACGACTTGACGGCAGAATTAGAAAAAACCGAGAAAAATCAGCAAACTCTCCAAGAAACAGTTATTTCTCTGGAAGAAGAACTTAAAGAACATCTGGAACTCTCTGTCAGTTTACAGCAGTTACAACAACAGACCGAGCAGTTAGAATCTGTCC
This sequence comes from Microcystis sp. M109S1, assembly GCF_020247025.1. Classification (NCBI taxonomy): domain Bacteria; kingdom Bacillati; phylum Cyanobacteriota; class Cyanophyceae; order Chroococcales; family Microcystaceae; genus Microcystis; species Microcystis sp. M109S1. The sequence goes on along the minus strand of NZ_JADBRW010000372.1, from coordinate 12,095 downwards.
TCTCGGAAAAAACTACTTTGCTGGCACAATTATCGAGTCAATTAAGCAAGACAGAAACAGAACTGACTGATAAAAAACAGTTAATTGAAAAATTATCGAGTCAATTAAGCAAGACAGAAACAGAACTGACTGATAAAAAACAGTTAATTGAAAAATTATATAATCAAATTAAAACCCTAGAAAATAGTCCCACCCCCACCCCTGAACCGTCAGCAATTACCAAACTATTGCCTAAGAAACCCAGTCTTTATAACTTTGAAATGGCCACTTTAGCCCGTTATATTGCCCCCACTCCTACCCCCACAGAGTTAACGGATTCCGATATCGGTTGGTTCGATTAATTATGGCTAGTAAAAATCAAGAACAACAACATCCACAGGAAAGACTCGATCGCCCGATTGTTGATCAGCTACTGCAATCAGAACCCAATGATTTAAACTTAGCTGAATGCGCTCGTTTACGCATACGTTATCAAAACTTTCCGGGAGCAAGAGAAATCCAAAGAGATTTAGATTTAATCCTAGAAAAATGGCAGTTAGATGAAGTCAGTTTATGGGCAAAAACTCGACAACTGCACAGTCATGGACAAGTGTATCAAATTCGCCAAACCGAGGAGCAACAGGATTGGAGTTAAATTGCAGCAGTTATCTTAATGGTGCGAGAGGAAAAATCAAACCTATAATTTGATTTTATCTAATAATCTCTGAAAAGGATTTTTTGGTTTGCTTGCTGGCGGATCTGCGGGGGGATTAGGATCATCTAGATAACGATAATATTTCCAGATATCCCAGTAAGGACAACCCGGTTCAATGCGAATTCCTGCCCAATGTAAATATTTTAAGGGCTGATTTAATCTCGGATCGATTAAAATATTCCCCTGACGTTGAAAATGAGAACTTCCCCCCCAATTTCCCGCTTGACAACCCGGAGCGCGGACAATATTAAATCGATTGGGAACTCGTTTGAGAATGGTATAATTAATAATCGGTTGATCGGAGGTTTTTTGAGAAAAATCAAAGTATTCTGGATGAGCGGCACATTCTTGAAAAGCACTATATAATTCCTGTTCTGAGAACAGATTCTTTTTACTAGCCCAAAAACCACCGTTAAACATTCCACTTAGATCATTTTCCGTGAAGATTCCTTGTTCTAAAACAATCGGATTAAAGACATCAGTAATCCCTTTTTTGTGTTGGTAATCACAGCAGAGAAAATCGTAGGTATCGAGGAAATTTAGATTATCTATTATTTTTTCAAAAACTACGATATCCGTATCGATATAAAGAAATTGATCTAGTTCTCCAAACCAACACACCTGCTTGCGAAATTGATTGGGACGAGCAAAGAATTTTTCTCCAAAAATATCATAGATTTTCTGGGCTAATTCTTCCACTAATTGCAGATCAGGATAGAGAATAACGCCATATTTTTCGGACAATAAATCGGCAATTTTTTGATAATTATTGTCGTAGGGAATCAAGATGACGGGAGAATCGGGATCGTACAAACGAATACTATTCATTAATGCGATCGCCTGCTCGATAACTCGATCATTAGCGGTAATGTAAATTCCTCGCTTCATAAATATCCTAGGGGCAAGAGTTAGAAATAATTATATAGCAGTTATCTTAATGGTGAAGTAGAAAGTTTTCCTTTTGGGGGGTCAGCCATCAGACTTCGGCGTGAGCTTTTGTCGAACGCTTTTTTCTCCCGATATCCCTGTTCACTGATAACTGATAACTGATAACTGATAACTGATCACTGATCACTGATCACTGAATAGCCGATCGGTCTTTCTCTGTCAACTCTTAAGGAGTCGTGGGTTTCATTTTTGAATTGGCGAATAATTAAGGAAAGATCACTGCTACTTAAACAGTTTTTTCTTAAGTTTAGCGAGGGAACTCTGTATCCATAATTTTTTAAGTCGCAGGGGTTCTAAACCTTCTATATCAGCCGGATAGTGTTTTTTAATATCAAAGAAATCATTAATTTCTCTTAAAATTGTTTCAAAACGTGGTAGTAATTTTTCGGGATGATAATCATCGAGAAAATTAGCCGGTAAAGAATTAACGGGAAAATTACGGGCATAATTAAGAATACGTGACCGATCGTATTGAGTGGAATAAGCCCCGATTTTTTGACAATTGAAACCGGGATCGAGATAATCGGCTAAGGCGCTATTGACGCTAGAAAATACCGTACAACCACAGGCTAAAGCTTCCAGGGGCGGTAAGCCAAAACCCTCCGTTAAACTGTTTACAGCCCAATATTCAGCCGAATCGTAGAGATAAACCCGACTAAGATTGAATAATCCCACTAAATCCTCCACATAGCTATCTAAAACCTTAACGCGACAGTGGGGACGGAGGGCGGGAACTAGACGATTGAGAAGATACTTTGAGGATTTGCGCCCCTGTACTAGGACATCGATATCTCTTTCTAAGCCTAAATTGAGAAATTCTGAGCCAATTTGATTAGGAAGATAGTAAATCAAAGCATTAGGAGCTTTTTCTCCCCAATAACCCATAGTATTACGGCTAACGGTGATAATTGGTATTTGGGAGGGTAAACGGAAGCCGTAACCTGTACTATGGGCATGATAAATGATATTATGCGATCGCAATCTTTGCACCAGTTTAGGAACATCAAAACCCCAGCTAACCACAAAAATACTGTCATCCGAGCTTATTTTCGCGAGTATATCCTCTAAAAAAGGATAATTTAACTCTTTTTGACGATAAGTCACAATCTGGGCGCTACAAATTTGACTAGCCAAATTGACAGTTTTCATTTCTGCCCACAGTCCACCCCCACCAAAAGGAGAAGTAGTACCGGGCAAGAGAAAATAGAGGTTTCTCATCAGGATAATAGAAGTTTTGGTTAAGCGGTAGTCTGGAGACTTGGCTATTCTATACTTAATTATTAAGGTGTGAGGTATCTAAAGGCAATAGTTGATCGAGCATAGATATTATTAAATTATGTTTGCCACTGATAAATACTTAGAATTATTAAAGCAATACCCTCCTCGTCCTATTCACAATGAGGAAGACTTAGAAATGATGCAGGAGGTTATTAATCGCCTTTTAGACAAACCCCAATTAACGGCAGAAGAAAGGGAATATCTAAATGTTTTAGGGGCTTTAATTTATGAGCATGAGGAAAATCAAGAGCCAATACCTGATATTTATGGACTTGAATTGTTGAAATTTATATTAGAGGAAAGAAACCTACAAAAGCAAGATTTGCTATCTATTTTTGAAAGCAAGTCAACCCTGGATGACATTTTTGATGGCCTACAAGAGTTAACTCCTATCTATATTCAAAAATTAGCCAATTTTTTAAATATATCTCCTGATTTATTTTTTCCTAGTTAGTCACAAAAAATGCGCTAGACAGTTAAGCTTATTTCCTGTCTTAACGCATAGGTTAACAGACTAAATCAAAGCCCGATAACGCCCCAAAGCCAGTAGAGGAAAATACTGCTGATAGAAATGATATTTCAGGTAAAAATGACAGGGAAAACCTGTGCCGGTGAAGTAATCTTCATCCCATGTACCATTTTCTTTTTGGGTAATAAGAAGATAATTAACGCCCTTTTCGATCACTTCTCGCTGATAATTACCGGTAACTTTCCCGACGGCTAATAAACCGATTAATGCCCAAGCAGTTTGGGAAGCGGTACTATTTCCCTGTCCTTTAAATTTAGGGTTATTGTAACTAAAACAGGTTTCACCCCAACCACCATCAACATTTTGACAACTGCTTAACCAATTGGCTCCTTTTTGCAATTGATGGCGATATTTATTCGGTTCCAGAAAAGCCAAAGCAGATAATGCCCCACTGGTTCCATAAATATAATTTACACCCCAACGACCAAACCAACTACCATCAGCTTCCTGTTCTTTTTCCAGATAATCTAAAGCTTTTTTAACTCGATTTTCCTCCATTTTAACATCACAAGTGCCTAACATTTCTAGAACTCTTGCAGTAACATCAGCCGTATTAGGATCGATCATTGCTTTTAGATCGGCATAGGGCAAAGAATTAAGCCAGTTTTGATCGTTATCGATGTCAAAAGCTCCCCAACCACCAGCTTTACACTGCATAGTAGCCATCCAATTAACTGCCCGTTTCATCACGCTTTTTTTAATCTTTTCATCGGGCATTTTAATTAACTCTAAAGCCATCACCACCACTGCCGAATCGTCTAAATCTGGATACCAGCGATTATCAAATTCAAAAGCCCAACCCCCGGGGGTTCCGATTTTATTTTTAATCGCCCAATCGCCATAATCAAGAATTTGTTGATCGATTAACCATTGTCCCGCTTTAATCATAGCTGGATGAGCGGGATTTAGACCGGATTCAATTAGCGATCGAATTACCCAAGCCGTATCCCAAACCGGCGAAACACAGGGCTGTACACAATAGGTATTATCTGTCTCAATGGCAAAATTATCCACCGCTTTTAAACCGCGGGCAACAATCGGATCGTAAACATCATAACCTAGGGCTTTTAAAGCTAATAGAGAATTTAACATCGCTGGGATAATTCCCCCCCAATCTCCTGTGTCTTCCTGTCGTTCAATTACCCATTTTTCCGCCGCTTTCAGACTTTCTTGACGGAAGGGAACTAAATCAGTTTTTTCTGCCCATTTAAACAGCCCATCTAACCAGAGAAAAACATCCGCCCAATCGTTATTTTTTGGTAACTCATACTTGACATTATTCACCCCTTCTGTATAGAGTTCATCGAGATTAAAACCGATTTTATATACGGGTTTTTTGTCGAAAACAATTAACAAAGGAACCGTACTTCCCCGCGCCCAACTGGACATTTCATAGATAGTAAAAGGGAAATTTTCCGGCAGTAGCATAATCCAAGCGGGGATAGAGGGAACCCCCTGCCAATCGTAACAATCAATCAAAGCGAGGTGCATTTTGGTGAAAATGCGGGTTTTGCTGATGCCACCTTTAGCTAAGATAAATTCTCTAGCTTTTTCTAAAGCAGGATCATTAACGGGAATTCCCAATAGTCGCAGCCCCATGTAGGCTTCCACAGTGGTGCTAAGATCGCCACCATCCCCATAAAATAACTCCCAAGCGCCGTTAGGACACTGTTGCTGACGCAGATAGGTGGCTGCTTTGTCTAGGGGGCGTTTTTTGTCAGTTTTCCAGATTTTGTGCAGTAAAATTGCTTCTGAGGTGATGGTGACATTAGATTCTAATTCTGCCCACCAGTAACCGTCAGAGTATTGGGTAGAAAGTAAATAATTTTGAGAAAGTTCGATCGCTTTCGCTGTTTTAGCGGCTATTTCGGTGATTTTGTCCTGAATCTGCATTTTTTCCGTTCGACAACCTCTAGGGACCACGAGTACAAATAAGATAATCTTATTTACAAAGTTTTTAATAAGTAGCTAAAGAATGGGCTTTTGTTCCCAAAGAATCCCGTAAAGGAATCTGCGTGGGTTGCCACCAGCAATTCTCATTTTAAGGTTTCATGACATTAAAACCCTTGCACCTAGAGGGGTTAAAATTCTTTAACGAATCTCTAGATCGCTGAAACAACGCAAAATCGTTTCAAAATGAGAATTGCTGGAGCAACATTAACGGTGTAGTTGAGCCGCCATAGGCAATTTTGGGCTTTTATAGATTACCTGAGTAAAGTCGGCTCCAACGCAGTGTTAGCTTGCACCCCTTATAGGGAGCGATTAACAAGCTAAGGCAAGAACTTTTAGAGGTACAAGAGCTTTGTGAAGAACGCTGGGCTTGGCATTTAGATATATCTCACGGCAATTGCTCTCGTTATATCCAACCACAACAGCCCCTATGGTTGTGCCAATTTCAGGATACATTTCTTGACTCATTTTACCCTCATCTAAAAAATCAGGGATTTTAATTAGCCCCTTGACCAAGGATTCATCAATCTTTACAAAAATACCAAAAGGCGCATGAAATTCAACTTTGCCCTGCACAAACTGACCTAGCTTATATTTTGATTTGATTTGCTCCCAACTTTTGCTATCCATGATGTTTACCGTGATTTAAGGACTCGTGGAAATTGATTTAGGACGGGAAATAGGCTTTGAGGAATAACTACCTCAATGCGTTCGCAGTTATCTTTTTCATCATAGCGAAATTCTAGTTGTTTGAAATATTTATCGTAGTTTGCCTGATCAATAGAAACCTCAAGGATGCCATCTTGGTAGCTCTGGTTAAATTCCTCGGCAATACTTCTGTCATTTGGACCTGCAAAGTAGCAACTTCCATCGACATAAGGAGGGTTATACGGGAAATCAACAGGTTGAAATCCATCATCCAGCAATTTCTGACCTTTACCTTTTTGAGGAGCTTTGTAAATTGTAACGATTTGGACGGATCGTAGCTGCTCCGACTGCATATATTGGTATTTTGGCTAAGACAAACAGCAGTATCATAAACTACATAGGTCTTGAGTTAGTTTCCTGCCTGTAAAAAATATTAGAGTATTGTCTCACCAACAAACCAAAAAGCGGTGATGTTTCAGACTTGCTGAAAAACAAATAAAAATTCTAATGTAAAAAAATAACCAAGATAATTGCTACTCGCTTATTGGGTTTTCATTTTTCGCTTGCTTCATTCCTTCCTTACGGGCTGCTGCGAGATCCTCGTCAGTAGCAGTCATACCACTCTGAAAATAAAGTTCTGCTGCATTACCAATGCCATGTGTCCAGAAAAATACGAATGCAGCACCTCCAAAACCCCCAGCCCCTGGCAAACCAATTTTGAATAACGCAAGACAAATTTGTTGACCAAGCATTCCACCTCCAACAACTGCAAGCATTTCCTTGACTGTTTTAGCGTCAAGTTTGTACCCATAAATATTACCAATAGCGCGAACCATAAGCATTTGCACAGGTGTAATTGTCCAGATGTCGGCAAACGGTATCGGCATAGGCGCAATAGCTGCGGCAGCCCAAGCACTAATTTGGCGTGCTTCTTTAGCCATTTCTCTACGTTGAGATTCATCTACATTGCTGAAGTTATCACCTAGAAATTGCTTCATGCGAACACCATGTTTACCAAGATGCTGAAGTAGCTGAATTGGAATATCACTCATTTGTAAACAATCCTCATTTTAAAGCCATCATAGCCGCGTATCTAGCGAACAAAGTAATCATCTGCATCAATCATTGATGGACAGTAGGAGCGAAATGCTAATGCAAATCTAGACCCATCCATTGTTCTGTAAATCCCACGGTAGTAAGTCCCGTACTGAGGGCTAACTTGAATAGAACAACTAACGAGGTTTGCGGGAGTATAAGCATAGGCTTTGTTAGGAGATGGCGTGTCTATCATTAAATATGAAATGATGCCAAGCAAAGCAGTCGAAATAGCGGTCTTGACAGTCTGACGGCTCATAAGTACTCCAATGAGGTTTTCTAATACTAATTTTATGAGGACTAACGACTGAATTGACCTGCCATTAATGGTTTTGAATGATATGTTTATTAAACTCACACTCAATCCCGCTTCTCAAATTTTCTCTAATCACGTTAATTAAGTCTGCCGTAACAGGGGCATCAATTATAGAGCTTCCATATTTAAGCCAAACTGTGGCAGCAACAGGAGGATTAGCTCTTCTGTTTACGATCCCAACACCAATAGATCTTTGGAAATCTGTATTTTTTATCCAAATTTCATATCCATCATAGTCAAATTCTTGAGATAGATGCTCAAAATAATCCTTGAATGGCACTTCTTCGTTAGAGAGGTTGGCGGAATAATAGAGTCGATCAGCCATTTTTAGCTTCTAGCAATTTTTTCGCCATGTGATTTCAATTTATCGAAAATCAGTTTAATCTCAGAATTAATCAAATCAGTGTGTTGAGATAACCATGTGTAATGATCTTCTTTCCACTCATCTTTGTTCTTCTCCACGTAAGACTCTTGAAATCTCGCATAAGATTGTGAGCGCGGTACAAGACACCTTCAGCGAAAATAGGATTCAAATAAAGTTTGTCCTGCACAATATCATGGTCAAACCAAAATTCTTCTCTATCGCTCCATCCATCTCCTGACATATCGCCATTGCTCCTTTGTATTTCTGTCAAGCTAACGTCGGCGGTAACGGAGCCGCCGACAAAAAGACTAAGATTTCAAAACCCGCGTCATCGGCGGCTCCCGTTCACCGCTTTGTTATCCTGACCTTGCACCGACGAGTCAAGGCGACGCTCCAGGTTGATCATCCGGGTTGTCGAACGTGTCTTCGTCGTACCATACAATGTGCGAAAAGCGAGAATCTGCTGAAATGATCTGATGCAGAGCTTCGCAGATTCTGCGAAGCATTTGTTTGCGTTTTTCCGCAAGGTGATTGGTGCCAAACAAACGCTGAAAGAATCCTAGTTCGCAGCAGTCGTTCGTAATGAGCCATTGGCGTGGCGGGTCGGAATCCATGTCATCGACCAAGCCGACGATGGTTTGGATTTTGAGTTCATCATCTTTGGTGTAGAAGTCCCACGCCCAGTCTTCGCGGTTGTTAGGGGCTTCAACGGCGAATCCAGCATCCTTGAGACGTTGAGCAACAAAGGCCGCGAGCTCTTTTCCGGACGGATCGTTGCCGATGGGTTCAGTTGAGAAGTCGGCAACAAAGCCGACAATTGTTCGAACCGACATTTGTTTTGGTTTTGTTCAGGATAACGGCTTTGAATTGAGCGGTGGCCCGTAAAACAAGCCACTCACCCGTATTTTTCGGACATCCGCTCCAATGAATGGTTAGACAATTTGACAAGATCCATTTACACAAATCTCTCAAATTTCCATAAACCAGAAAAGTTGATAGGTATTCCCTCTTGGTATGCTTTTAATGCTTCTAAACTAAATTCTTTAATTCCCATCAATACTTCAACTTTATTCCCAGATGAAATCGCGCCAACTAGTGCTTTTTGATTCATCGCATTCTTCCATCCAATTATGCAATCATCATATTGATTGAGTTGCATCTCTATCAAACCTTGCATAATATTTCCTGCATTATCTCCTGTGTTTTTCGGGAAAAATATTAGATATTCATCTAACTTTGTTGAAGGCTTCTTTTTCCCTAATCCAAAAGATAAGAAACCAGTGCTTTCAACACAAGCAAGAATATTAGAAAGTTTATTGAGTAGTACACAGGCATCACTGCCAATGTTTGGGAGCAGCACTGGAGTCCAAAGCTGAGCATCAAGATCTTCACCTTCACTCTGCACTGCCTCAGAAGTTAGCTTATCCTTGCTAGGAAGAGCTGAAAGTGCAAGTTTTTCATTATTGACTTTAGTACAAATGCGAAAATAAATCATTCTTAATGCGCCTCTATTTCGTCGTGTTTGGAGCCTTTAGTATTCGACATAGCCCTCATGAGAATCATTCTACTGGAGAGAAATACTTTGTCCAGGAGGTCTGTCTAACGGTCTAGTTAGACCTTCTGCGCTACACTGTCCAATCTTCGGTTATTAAGTTCGGAACTTTACTGAAATCGCCAGTATTTCGGGTAAGCAAAATTAAATTGTTGGAAATGGCGATTGCTGCAATTCTCAAGTCCATTGTAGCCACACGAACCTTCTGACTTCGCATCTCATCAAATATTGCGATCACTTTAGCATCAAATGGTAAAACTGGAGCTTTTGCAAAACCGTTAAGAGTTTCTAACAACAGTGTATATCCACGAGCCATATCAGTATTGTTCTGGGCGCGATTGATGAAGCTGTGAGCGCCAATTACTTGCTCATGAAAACTAATAACCGATAAAGCAAAGTCTGTGATCGGATGTTGCGACATCCGCAAAGCTAATCGACTAAACTCCAAACTGGAACGGCGCTGTAGAAAACTGATATGGTCGGTATCAAGCAAATATTTCACGATTATTTGCCAGTGTCATCAATCGGTCTGTCAGACTGTCGAAACTCGCGTCCATATTCTTGAGCTTCTAGAAAAGCTGCGTCATCAGAGATAGAACCTATGAGTCTTTCGAGCCAATTGTCGGAGCTAGGCTTACTGTCAAATTTATGCTGGAGATCAAAAACCACTTGTTCAAGGGTTATCAAGCGTCGTTCAAGAGTTGCTGTGTCTAGCATGGCTGCTCTTAGATTGAAAGTTATAATTTAGTTGCGTAGCGCAAGGGCTTACTCTAGTCTAACTAAAAAATTGTAACTGTGTTCAAATTAGTGTCAATACAAACAGAAACAAGGTGCGTTACATTTCATCAACGCACCCTACAAGATCGGCTAATAGTGTTGGAGTAATATAGCTATCTGCATTCAATTACTGTGAAGCGATTAGCACCTTCATTGGAGAAGAAATTAGCTTGCAATTCCCCATCCGTATATCTCTCTGTCCATTTCCAATTTATTGTTCGATTTTTCCACCCAAAATCCTGACTTTGCCACTGAATTGCACTTGAATACCGTCTCCAACGACAGAATTGATTAGCAACCTCATTTTGGGCAGGTTTATTACAGCCATCCTGAAACCTGAAGGAGTTAAGACAAGCATCAATGTACTTCCCTTCAATCTGTGGATTTAAAAAAGTTTCTTTTAGATGTGCTGCGATGGTAGTGGATGAATTGAGAAAAATTAGAGATACAAAGAATGTAGAAGCTGCAAAAACCTTTGAAGATATTTTCATTGCCATGACGCATAACTATATTTGTGGTCTAACGACCCCGTTCACCCGCCGCTAATAACCTCTCGAACTCAACGAAGAGACTCAAAACGGTCGGCGTGCAACGGGATTGTTAGAACTCACCAATCGCATCGGGAAGCATCTTGGATAGCAATTGACCAGAAATTGGTCGTTCACACCAGTCAGTTCATTGAGTTAAGACCAAACATATTGCCCTCAGTGTCTACGCACAGAGTCACCCAACCAAACTCCCCAATCGAGAACTTTGACCTGACAATCTTACCGTTTGCCGCAATGATTCGGGACTCTTGTACGGAACAATCTTCAACACTGAAGTAAACCACCGTGCCACCCACTCCAGGGCGGGAATGTTTCGATTTTACTAAAGTACCAGATGCACCATACGCTTTCATGTTTGCAGGAAAGCTCATCATTTGTGTTGCGCCTGTCGGGTCAATGATCTTCTCCAGTTTCTGACCAAGTACACTCTCATAGAACGTAACAGCTCGATCCATATCTTCTACGTAAATATCAAACCAGCCGATTGCATTAGGCTTTTCCATGACATCCTCCAAATTGATTGTGGAGCACTCAGTATAGCCAGCACATTGCTGCTCGTATTGTAGAAATCAGACATCGAACTTGGCGATGTACTTTGCGGGTGTGTAGCCCGTGACCTTGCGAAATGAATGAACATAGTGCGACTGATCTGCGTACAATTCAAGGTAGTGCCTTCTGAATGACTGTTGCACACGCAATACTTTAAGAAAATCATGTGGTGAGAAGCCAGTTATTTGCTTCAGTTTTCGCTGAAGTTGACGAGGTGAAAATTCCGTAAGTCTTGCCATGTCCGCCACAGTATGTATTTGATCAAGCTGCGTCAGAATTTCCTCTGTCAAAGCATTATGTTTTACCAACTCTTCTTTGAGAAACCACTGAACCAAGTCTGAAAGGGCTGGTAGTTTACGATTGAAATCCATATCTTTGATCTTTTCGCTGACTTGGATCAGTGGCAAACTGCCTAAATAGGGTGTCCCTACGTAGCGATCAACTATCTCCTCCGTTTTACCCTGCCATACCCCCGGATAAAACTGAATACCAACATAGTGAAATGATTTTCCAAGGTTTAATACTTCAGCCTTGGTGCGAAGTGCAGTGACTCCCGCTATGTCCGTTTCGATTTGGTTGAACAGAATGTTCACGCAAGCATCGGGCAATGCATGGTAGTGAAAATCCTCTGGCAGATCGGTGATTGTTTTGAGTTCCCAAAAGCAATGTACTAATCCAACGAGGCTGCTGGGCGGCGGTGCTTCTGAATACTGCACAGATCGAACTGATTTATCGATACCGTCCTGTATGGGGCTGTACATCCCAACTAGCTCATGTGTTCTAACGGCTTAATTGAGCGGCAATTGATCGCCTCTAACTAAGCACAATTTACTCTGATTATTGTCTG
>NZ_JADBRW010000371.1:0-10515 GCF_020247025.1 Microcystis sp. M109S1 | reverse complement strand
GGCGAGCGTTTCTGTATTAGGAATTTGAACATCAAAGGGAAAACCTTGATGAAAATCGACATCAGATAAGGCTGGATGCTGGATTTTTTGTAGCAGAAGCTGTTGTTCTTCGTCAGTTAAGGAAAGGATAATTTGAGCAAGAGAATCAATTAGTTTAGTATTGATTGCAGCAGCAGATTGACTCATGATTAAAAAAGTTATGGAGATCGATACAGTTGCCTGAATCTAATCTAGCGCGAGTTGGCAACCCCCAAACAAAAACAGGGCAGGCAAGACACCTACCCCGCTTAGGATGAGTTAGCAACCAATCCTACTAATATTTCTAATTCAAATGGCGCTTGAGTGCCGCTCCCGCACCCAACAAGCCCAATGCCAGTAAACCCAAGCCCGAACTTGGCTCAGGAATCGGAGTACCCTGCAAGTTCAGAGTCCAACCATTACCGAGAGAGCCACCAGAGGACATAGCATTATCCGAAATCGTCAGCCGCCAAGTGCCGCTGGATAGTTGGCCACCCAAAGAAGCCAGCATGGGAACCGCAGTGCCGCTGTTCGCACCGGTGGGGAAGTAGTCGCCGCCGGGGATGACAAAAGCACTACCCCCTGAAGCCGCCACCGCCCAGAGGTCGCCAGTAAAGGCATCATTAAAGCTGTAGTTGTTGCCCCCGGCGAAGTTGCTGTCATCGCCAAGCCCAGAGCCAACGCGACCGATCCGGTTGAACAGGCTCACCGTCGTCGCGGTATCGACGTGAGTGAGGGTGGCAATCAGATCGCCGATCCGGCCGTGGATCGGGTTATTGAGGGTGACGGTGATGTTGGTGATCGAGAAGTTGGAACTGGTGGGAACGGTAATAGTGCTGGAAGCACCTGTGGCGTTGTTGTCGGGGATGTTGAAACCAGTACCAGTTCCAGTAAAGGTGACGGCGCTGGCGGGGAGGACAGTCATTCCAGCGATCGCGCTAACTGTGCCAGCGAGGACAACACCAGAGAGAGAGAGAGATTTGAAGGTAGTTGTAGAATTCATGAACAATTTTGGATAAATTCCCCCAGGATTCTACCCCCCCCCCCGATTTTGTCAAGTATCGCTTTTTTATCGATTGCATAGATGTATAGAGTTTTATCTCCAGAAAACGGGTTTCTCAAAGAAACCCGTTTTCTCAGTTCCCCTGCATGGGTCAAGAGGGAGTGAGGTGCGATCGCTTGGGGAAGATCGGGTTTGGGATATTTGTAATGTTTGATACAAAGATCTGGATTATCTGTTCTTAAGATGAAGGCTGGTGTTGCTAATTGATCGGGAAAGAGGCGGGCGCGAGCAGATAAAAACCGCACAGAAGCTTGTGCCGTGGGATCGAAATTATTGAGCGGAGAATAGCCTCTGACCGAAATTCAACATCAAAATTAGGAGGAAACTTGTCATCGCCTAAGTAAAGTAACCATTCATCCACGACACAACACAATAGGAAAAATACTTATGAGTTATGGAACGCGTGTTCAAGCTATCTCTCAAGTAACGGATCGTAAACCCCTACCGAGCAAAATTCCGCAACGTTTAGAGGCCCTCTGGGCAACCGATGTTTTTACCCTGAGCAAAATGCAGGCCAGTCTGCCGAAAGACGTATTCAAATCGGTCAAAAACACGATTTTAACCGGTGGAAAATTAGACGTTTCCATCGCCGGTGCGGTAGCGGCTGCGATGAAAGATTGGGCCACGTCCAAAGGGGCGCTGTACTATGCTCACGTCTTCTATCCGATGACTAACGCCACCGCCGAAAAACATGATGGTTTTATCTCCGTGCAGAGCGACGGTTCGGTGATCACAGAATTTACGGGCAAAGTCTTAGTACAGGGTGAACCGGACGGCTCCTCCTTTCCTAACGGCGGACTTCGCTCCACCTTTGAAGCGCGGGGTTACACCGCTTGGGATGTCACCAGTCCAGCCTACGTCATGGAGACGGATAATGGTGTAACCCTGTGTATCCCCACGGTGTTCATCTCTTGGACAGGAGAGGCCCTCGACAAAAAAACGCCGCTTTTACGCTCGATTTCATCGATGAGTAAAGCCGCCACCAGGGTGCTGAAGCTCTTAGGACATACGGAAGTCGCCCCCGTTAACTCCAGCTGCGGTGCTGAACAGGAATATTTCCTCGTAGATGCTCATTTTGCCCATAGTCGCCCCGATTTACTGCTCACCGGTCGCACCCTATTTGGTAAACCCGCCGCTAAGGGTCAACAGTTCGACGATCATTATTTTGGCGCGATTCCCGAACGGGTTCAGGTGTTTATGCAGGAAGTCGAGGAAAGAATGTATCGCCTCGGCATTCCGGCCAAAACCCGCCATAATGAAGTCGCTCCCGGACAGTTCGAGATTGCCCCCTTTTTCGAGGCCGCTAACGTGGCCAGTGACCATCAGCAGTTAATTATGACTTTGCTGAAAAGTACGGCTAAAAAACACGGTTTTGTTTGCCTACTGCACGAAAAACCCTTTGCAGGGATTAATGGTTCGGGAAAACACGTTAACTGGTCTGTCGGCAACGCTACCCAGGGCAATCTGCTGGATCCGGGCGATACTCCCCACGCTAATATGCAGTTTTTGTTATTCTGTGGGGCGGTTATTCGTGGTGTTCACAAGTACGGACCGCTTTTACGCGCAGTGGTGGCTACCGCCAGCAATGATCACCGTTTGGGGGCAAATGAAGCTCCTCCCGCCATTATTTCGGTATATTTGGGCAGCCAGTTAGAAAAGGTATTCGACCAAATTAGCCAAGGACAAATTGGGGGTTCTGATGCCCCAGGGTTGATGGATCTGGGTGTCGATACCCTGCCGGTATTTCCCAAGGATCCAGGCGATCGCAATCGTACCTCTCCCTTTGCTTTTACGGGCAATCGCTTTGAATTCCGCGCCGTGGGTTCTAATCAGTCAGTTTCCGGGCCGCTGGTGGCGATGAACACGATTCTAGCGGATTCCCTGACTTGGGTGGCGGATAACTTAGAAAGCCGGATGAAAGCAGGGGAAGACCTCAAGACTGCTGCCCAGGGTGTTCTCAAGGAGATCATGGACAAACACAGAAATGTGATCTTCGGAGGTAACGGATATTCCCCGGAATGGCACAAAATGGCGGTAGAAGAGCGCGGTTTAGCTAATCTCCGCACCACTGCCGATGCTTTACCCGTGCTGAAGGCCGATTATATCGAAGAACTGTTTACCCGCATGGGTGTGTTTACTCCCGTTGAACTGGAAAGTCGTTTTGATGTCTATGCGGAACAGTATTTACTGGCCATCGAGGTGGAGGCGAAACTGGTGGTAAGTATGGCTAAAACGATTATTTATCCCGCTGCCGTTCGCTACTTGTCGGAATTGTCTTTGGCGATCGCTAATGCGGCGGCGATCGGTATCGAGATCGATAAGGAAAGCGCCCAAACTGTCTCGAATCTAATTAAATTACTGATGGATGGCGTTAGCAAACTGAGTGCGGCCATAGCTAAACAGGATTTTGCCTCGATCGAGGAACATATGCAGTATTCCGCTCAAACGATCCGTCTCTTGATGGATAAGGTGCGCGAATATGCTGACACACTGGAAGGGGAAGTGGCCGACAATTTCTGGCCCTTACCTACCTATCAAGAAATGTTGTTTGTTAAATAACATGACGACAAGGAGGGGGTGAATAGCTGGAAAAATGATTCGCCACCCCCTTCTTTTTAGCTCTGGTAGTTTTAAGTTATGTTAAGAAAAGTAAATACAAACGTAAAACTACTATGGTATTAACTCCGACAATTGGCGAAAAATCCTATAATCGTCAGGATTGGCAAAAAGGCTATCAATCCCAACCTAACGAGTACGATTACGAGGTAGAAGACATCGAGGGGCAAATTCCCCCCGATTTACAGGGTACAGTCTTTAAAAACGGCCCCGGTTTACTCGATATCGCTGGCACTGCGATCGCTCATCCCTTCGATGGGGATGGTATGATCAGTGCGATTAGCTTCAATCATGGGCGCGTACATTATCGTAATCGTTTTGTGAAAACTGAGGGTTATCTCCAGGAACAGAAAGCGGGAAAACCCCTTTATCGCGGAGTTTTCGGCACGAAAAAACCGGGGGGAATTTTCGGCAATGCTTTTGATTTGCGTCTGAAAAATATTGCTAATACTAATGTTATCTACTGGGGTAATAAATTACTGGCACTTTGGGAAGCGGCCGAACCCCATCGCCTCGATGCTAAAACCCTTGATACTATTGGTTTAGACTATCTCGATGGTATCTTAGAAAAAGGCGATTCTTTTGCAGCTCATCCTCGCATCGATCCCGCTTGTATCTTCGATAATCATCAACCTTGTCTGGTAAATTTTGCCATTAAAACGGGTTTGTCGAGTTCCATTACTCTCTACGAAATTAGTCCCACGGGTAAGTTATTACGTCGTCATACCCACAGTATACCGGGCTTCTGTTTTATCCACGATTTTGTTATTACTCCCCACTACGCTATCTTTTTCCAAAACCCGGTTAGTTATAATCCTTTTCCCTTTCTTTTTGGGTTAAAAGGTGCGGGAGAATGCGTCATCAATCAACCGGACAAGTTAACTAAGATTATTATTATCCCCCG
Organism: Microcystis sp. M109S1; assembly: GCF_020247025.1. Taxonomy (NCBI): domain Bacteria; kingdom Bacillati; phylum Cyanobacteriota; class Cyanophyceae; order Chroococcales; family Microcystaceae; genus Microcystis; species Microcystis sp. M109S1. The sequence continues at coordinate 5,914 of NZ_JADBRW010000371.1, read as the reverse complement.
GGATCCTAACAAAAGAGAAGTGAAAGTTTTAGAAACTCCATCAGGTTTTGTGTTCCATCATAGCAATGCTTTTGAACAAGGGGAGAAAATTTATATCGATTCTATTTGTTATCAATCCTTACCACAACTGGATTCAAATAGCAATTTTCAATCGGTAGATTTTGATAGTTTAGCTCCCGGACATCTGTGGCGATTTACACTAAATTTATCAGAAAATACCGTTACAAGAGAATGTATTCTAGAGCATTGTTGTGAGTTTCCCAGCATTAATCCTGCAAAAGTTGGTCGAGATTACCGTTATTTATACATCGCTGCCACTCATCATGCCACTGGTAATGCTCCTTTGCAAGCAATCTTAAAACTGGACTTATTAACGGGAGAAAAACAGTTACATTCTTTTGCTCCTCGGGGATTTGCGGGTGAACCAATTTTTGTGCCTAAACCCGATGGAATTGCTGAAGATGATGGTTGGTTATTGGTAGTCACTTACGATGCGGCCAATCATCGATCGAATGTGGTAATCTTAGATGCTAAAGATATCACTAATTCCCTAGGGATTATTCATCTTAAACATCATATTCCCTACGGGTTACACGGTAGTTGGACTAGACAATGTTTTTAAGTTAATTCTGTGGGGGTGGATTGAAAACCCACCTTTACTAAACTTTACTCTTGATAGCCTTCTTGTAATAGCCAAAAACCAGCGAAGGATTCCGATTCAGGGTTAGATTGAATGGCTAAAAAATGCAGATTATTCGCTTTTTGTTTAGCTTCTTCAAAGTTTTTGGCTTCGGTTAAAGTCTCGGCATTAGTGACGTTGACGAGAATCCAGCTATCACTAGCACCCGTTTCTAAACGTAGCAGAGGACGAGAACCAGTTTCTAACTTTAAATAGGCCATTTCTAACCCTGACATCCAACCAGCTAAGGGTAAAGCGCGGGGAGAAAAAATAACTAAACCGGGGATTTTTTGATTCTCATCTAATCCCATCCCTAGTATAGGCAAATTTTCTCCGAAGCTAATATCCCAATCTTTTATATCATTAAAAGAAGACAATTCTAGCGTGACAAAAGCCCATTTATCTGCCTTATCTCCCCGGACAGCATCGGGAAGGGGAACCGCATTTAAAGGAGGATAATTCACGGAAGCGGTTTTAGTTAAATTTTGATCATAACCAACTTCTTGAGGGTAGAAATTAACCATTCTTTCTTCTATCCATCTAGTTAAAGCATGAGTGCGACGACTAGGGGAAGCGGGAATACCGATATCCTCGCAAGCTTTGCTAATCATGTTATTCATCTGACGACGGAAAAAGCGAATTTTTTTGGGAGTTACTCCCGCTTCCTTGATAGCTGCAGTAACTGCCTCTCCTAACCATTGGGAATTAACCATCGTATTAGGACAATAACTGGCATATTTAAATAGTGTATCGGAGGAGCGATCGATTGTTGCCGGAGTTTCACAGATTAACAATTCCCATCTTTTTTTATTATTTTCATCCACCACCGGCCGCGAATAAAAATCAAGTTCCCAAATAGTCATATTTTTTTCAGTTATCAGTTATCAGTTATCAGTTATCAGAACGTAGGTTGGGTTGAAGCATGAAACCCAACACCCGCTCATGTTACGAAGTGCGCTAACCCATCCTACAAATAATTGTGCCTCCCTACTTAAGTGTGCAGTATGTATTAAGTGGGCAGTATTAAATAGCAGCTTCCTACTGTCTTTTTACTGTTCACTGTTTACTGATTACTGCTCACTGATTACTGATTACTGTTTACTGCTCACTGAAAAATCCCCTATCCCCGACAACAGTACGAACGCGGTAGATAGGACGTTTTTGGGATTCATGGTAAGTTCGCATCAAAATTTCTGCCAAAAGACCAAAACAGAGTAATTGTACCCCAGTTAAAAAGAATAACACGGCCAGGATTAACAAAGGTCGATCGCCGATTTCTTGTCCGAAACCGAGTTTGAGAATAGTCAGATAAGTGCCTAAAATAATCCCCACTACCATCGATAAAAGTCCGTAGAATCCAAAAATGTGCATCGGACGGGTGAGGAACTTTTTCATAAAAAAGACAGTAAATAAGTCCATAATCACGCGAATTGTGCGACCTAAACCATATTTACTCTGTCCGAACCGTCTAGCGTGGTGATTAACGGGAATTTCGGTTATTTTTGCCCCTTCAATAAAAGCTAATGCGGGTAAAAAGCGATGTAATTCCCCGTAGAGATTCATATCGGCGACTAATTCGGCTCGATAGGCTTTCAAAGAACAACCGTAGTCGTGTAATTTGACCCCTGTTACCTTTGCTATCAGCCAATTAGCTATTTTTGAGGGTAAAAGCCGTTTTACCCGGTCATCTTGGCGATTTTTGCGCCAGCCACTCACGAGGTCATAACCTTCCTCTAATTTGGCCAATAATAGGGGTATATCATTGGGATCGTTCTGTAAATCGCCGTCGAGGGTAACGATGACCTGTCCCGTGGCATAATTAAATCCGGCAGCCATGGCGGGGGTTTGTCCGTAGTTGCGTCGCAATATTACCGCCTTGAGATCATCGCGATTTTTGGCTAAATTAGTTAAAACCTCGGTGGAACCGTCCTTAGAACCGTCGTCAACACAGATAATCTCGTAGTTAATTTGATAAGAACGCAAAATCGTGGCGATACTCTCGACGAGATGGGGGATACTGTCCACTTCGTTATAAATGGGAACCACTACCGATAAAGTCTGGATAGCAGCCTGCGGGTTTGGTTCGTTGACACTGATGGACGGTGTAATCGGGGACATATTTGACTGACGCGGGGACGTTTTGGGGCGATTGTATCACAATTCAGTTATCAGTTATCAGATGTGAGTTGTCAGATGTGAGTTGTCAGTTCACTGATTACTGTTTACTGTTCACTGTTCACTGCTCCCTGTTCCCTGTTCCCCTTTCTCTGTTTCCTTTTTCGCTAAAATTGCCTGACGAAAACCTAAGACAACGAGAATATTGGAGAGGGTGAGGAAAAGTTCGGCGCTGCCGTGTAACCAATCGACGTTAGCCAATTCTTGACCATAGTGGATTTTGGCGTAGATACCGGCAGGAATGGTGATAAAAACGAAGATTAACAGCACATAAAAGCCAATTAAGGCTAAACGGGGCATTTTTCCCGAACGAGTGATCAACCAAAGAAACCCCAGATAGGGAAACAGGGAGATGGCAAATAAACTCTCTTTATTCATTGTTAACGCTAATTTTACTGGAACGCCACAGCCACCAACCGGCAGCACAGAGGGTAAAATTTCCTAAGACAGTCATGGCTGCCTGTAGGGTGACTAACCAGGATAAGGCACTGATATTATCAAAAAAATGCCATGTACAGGCACACATGGCCCCAATTAAAGCGGGTAACATCCCCCAAGATAACATTCGCCACGATCGATCGCTACTGATGTCGCCATAGGTCCACACTAACCAGATCGCCGCTATCCATTCTACGACACTCGATACATGAACCATCCACGTCGGTATTGATAAAGCATTCATTTTTTTACAGTTATCAGTTATCAGTTATCAGTTATCAGATTTGAGTTTTAAGTGAGCAGTATTAAATAGAAGTTTCCTACTGTCTTTTCACTGATTACTGTTTACTGTTCACTGAAAATACTCCCCATTTCCCCAAAAATTTTCTAGCCATTTAATCACCTGTTGACCTAAGCTAACATTGTTTAATCGATCGATCTCGCGAATGCCGGTGGGACTGGTGACATTAACTTCCGTGAGATAGCCACCAATCACATCTAATCCGACAAAATATAGGCCATCTTCTCGTAATTTTGGGGCTAAAGTGGCACAGATTTCTAATTCTCGAGCGGTGATTTCTGTTTTTGCCACTCGTCCACCCACGGCCATATTACCGCGAAATTCTGAACCGGTGGGAATACGATTAACTGCCCCGATCGGTTCACCATTGAGGACAATAATGCGTTTATCTCCTTCTTGGGCAGCTGGTAAATAATCTTGAATCATTACCGGTTCTTGTCCCCATTTTGTGCTAATTTCAATCATTGAATTGAGATTGCGATCTTCGGGACTAAGAAATAAAATTCCCTCCCCTGCTTTGCCCCCTAAAGGTTTCATAACTGCCGCCCCTTTTTGGTTGACAAATTCCCTAATTGTCGCTTTATCTTGGGAAACAATTGTGGCGGGCATTACCTGAGAAAAGTGAATAGTATATAACTTTTCGTTGGCATGGCGTAAACCCCTAGTTGAGTTAATTACTTTGGTTTTTTTGGGGTCGATCAGGTCTAATAAATAGGTGGCATAAAGATAGGCAATCGTCACGGGAGGATCTTTTCGCATCCAGACAAAATTGAAGTTTTCTAGACAGGTAAAAACTGTCTCTTGTCTTTGATACCATTGAGATACAGCCACCCAATGATTATCTTTTAACTCCACAGGAACCAGTTCAATTCTGGTTAGTTTTGCCCAAGCTTTTCCCGCAATCGCACTGAGATTAGTGATGGAAGTCATCCAGACTTCATGGCCTAATAATTGGGCAGCTTCCATGATAGCTACACTGGTATCATGGCCCGGATCTAAATACTCGATCGGATCGATAATAAAGGCTAGTTTCATTAATAGTTTTTATCCTTAATTCTGCAACAGGGGAGCTAAACCACCACTTCTATCTAAAGCATAGATGTCATCGCAGCCCCCGATGTGTTGATCGTTTATAAAAATTTGTGGTACACTTGTACGACCATTGGCTCGATCGGACATTTTGGCTCGCGCTCTTTCATCACCATCGATACAATATTCGGTAAACTCCACCCCTTTTTTGTTGAGTAATGCTTTAGCACGGATACAGAAAGGACAGGAACTCCAAGTATATATCTCAACATTAGCGGCCATAAAATTTATCTCCCTTCTTTACATATCTTAAATTTTAGCCGATAACCGAGCAGTGATCTTCCTTCAGGTCAGAAAACGCCAATTAGGGCGATTCCACTGATATATCCCTTGTATTTCCCATTCTTCACCGTTTTGAAAGCGAATACGGCAACTAACAGGGGGGGAATCATCCTCACTTTCCTTTACTCCTATTACCTCCCAGGGAAACCAGTCGCAACTATCGGGAGCGTCTGCGGGAATCCATTCCCATAATCCATTAGACACCTCGATCGTATCTCCCGCCTGTAATTTTTCTCTGGTTAACCTTAATTTTTGTAAATATTCTTGCCAATGAATCGGTTTTATGCTGTTCAACCAAGCCAAGCCATACTGATCGCGGATAAATTGTACCGCACCAGAAGGGCGATCGTTAAGCCAATCATTGAGAAGGGAACTTTTCCAAGCTAAATTTTCCCGTTCTTGTTTGAGGATAAATTCCAGCAAAATCTCCCTTTGCATAGATGTTAATTCGTCTAGGGGATTGCCATCAGCGAGGGAATTTCGCTCAAAAAACACCTCTAACAAAATTTCTTTTTGTTGTTGATTGAGAGGACAGAATAAAGCCTCACACTGGAGAAAAGCCGCTTTGAGAGTGGTTTCAATCTCATCTCGATCCTTGACATCCTCACCGCCGTAAAACGGACGGTGATTCCCAAACCTCACGATTTAGGTTTCTGCTTCTTTCCCTTGCGGGGTTCCGCACCGGCCTTAACAGATTTACTCTGTTCTGGTCTTATGGTCGCTCTACAGACTGACACCGCAAGTCCTGCGGCCAAAATGTTTTTACTGGCGTTAATATCTCGGTCATGGTGCGTCCCGCAGTCTGGACAGTCCCATTCTCGAACATTTAACGGCATCTTCTCAGCAATATACCCGCAATTACTACACCTTTTAGAGCTAGGAAACCATCTATCTATTTCGATGTAATTTCTCCCATACCAACGGCATTTATAGGCTAATTGTCGAGTTAT
>NZ_JADBRW010000370.1:0-10100 GCF_020247025.1 Microcystis sp. M109S1 | reverse complement strand
CAATCTGATGTCATGGGTTCCTACAATATTTTACGAAAAGCATTCCCAAATGCGTTTAACCGCTATGGGATAGAGAGGTGCGTAGTTCACCCAAGGAGAATTAATCTCTCGAAGCAAAAGTGAAGGGAATTTCTGAAATGGAATTCAGTCTGTCTATATTTGACTATACTTTTACTAACTATTACAGGAATTAGAATTACACGAAAATTATGCTTTACAGTGGGGGGTTGACCTAAGAAAGGTTCAGCCCGCTAATGCCACCCGTCGCTATCGGGATTTTCTTCTCGCTACCGCTTGGATGGGTGATATCGGTGCGATTGCCGTGGCGATGAGTCCCTGTATGCGTCTTTATGCTTATCTGGGCCAACAATTAGCCTTAGAACCGATTTCTGAGAATCCCTATCAAGCTTGGATTGATAGTTATAGTGGGGATGAATTCGCAGCTTTAGCAAGCCAGTTAGAGGAATTGGCGGATAAATACGCTCTGATGACGGAAAATATCTCTTTATCCTATCGTTATGCCCTTAGTTGTGAACAGGAGTTCTTTAGTGCCGCCTACAGCCGGCGCAAATCTTAAAATTTTCCCGTCACAATGTTAAGAAATATAAATAACGCTAAGATTAAGGTAAGCAAAATCGTCATTATAAGAATAATGTTCCCTTCGCAACCCACCGAAAACGAACTCCTGAAAACTATCTTGGAACCTCTACTGGAGGATTTCACCCATTGGTTTTCCCGTTCCCGTCTCCTCCTCGAATCCGAGAGATTATCCTTTCTCAGCCTCGAGGAACAAAACGATTTATTGGCCAGAGTCAAAAACGCCCAACAGGAGGTGGCTACGGCTCATTTACTCTTTAAAACCACAGGTGGTCAGGTGGGTATTGAGGCCAAGATGTTGTTGCCTTGGCATCAGTTGGTGGCAGAGTGTTGGGGTGTCAGCAGTCGTCGTCGTCGATTACAGGGTTGGGGAGAATATCAATCTCCTCAAACTGACGCTTAATCTGAAACTTTTTGGTAAGCTAGAGAGTTGAGCGAATTTTTAGCATAAAGTTTTGGCAATTAGGAATATTCACACATAATTCATGGGAGACTTAGTCAATGCTACATCTGCTCTATATCCTCGCCTTCACGGTTATCGCTTTTTTGACCATTAATAATTTAATTCGTAGTCTGATTACTGTCAGCATGGATTCCCAGAAACGTCCTGCTAAATCGGGTAATTCCTATAATCCCTACGGTTATCCCATGACTTCCCATCCCGAACTTTTGGACGAGTCCGGACAACTAATCAATGAACCTTTGTTAGTGATTCGTTCTCTCACTGTCGAAGATGCTCGTCAGCAGTTAGATGCCATTTATAATTCTTCTCCCAGTGCCACCAAAGAGCAAGATGAAGAAATCTAATTGGTTCTAGAATGGCAGTCCTTGATAACAGACATATTTATCTACACGGTTTTGCTTCTGGCCCCCAATCAACAAAAGCGCAATTTTTGAGACATTGTTGGCAAAATAAGGGTTTAGCAATGGAAATTACCGATCTTAACGGTGATAACTTTTCTAGCTTAACTCTCACTCGTCAGATTGTTCAAGTCGGCCAATTGATTGAACAATCTCAGCTTCCCGTTACTCTGATTGGTTCCAGTTTTGGCGGTTTAACGGCAGCTTGGCTGGCAGAAACTTATTCTCAGGTGCAAAGGCTCGTTTTATTAGCTCCGGCTTTTAATTTCGGGCCGATTTGGTTAGGACAATTGGGAGCAGAAACCCTAGCCAATTGGCAAAAATCTGGGAGTTTATCGGTTTATCACTACGGTTATCGTCGTTCTCTGCCAATTTATTACAAGTTTATTGAGGATTTAGCTAATTATCCCCAAGAAAAGTTAATCAGGCAGCTCCCCACCCTGATTATTCATGGTCGTGCCGATGAGGTGATTCCCCTAGAAAATAGTCGCCATTATTGCATAAATCGCCCTTGGGTAAAATTAGTCGAATTAGATAGCGATCATGCCCTTACCGATGTTTTGACGAGAATCTGGGCTGAAATACAATTATTTCTCAATTTTTGACGAAAAAAGACCCCTCCTTCGATCGAAGGAGGGGTCTTAGTATATTTGTATTAGATTTTGAGAAGATTTTTCAGCTTCTCAGTCTAAAGACAAGAGATTTTCTGCTGATGTCTTGCCACTACCAAAGTCCGCGGATAGGAGATACACTAGGCTCGGGAGCGGGTTGAGGAGCAACTTCAGTAAAGGTTCTGGTTTCCGGGGGTAAAGCGGGAAGTCCCCAAGCGGGTTGTTTTTCGTTAAGTTCTCTTAAAAGTTGTGAGCGATTGCTGCTGGTGGTGATTTCCGATTTTAGTTTCAAGCGGGAAACCCAATAGGGACGAGCTTTACCCACATAAATTAACTTGCCATCTACCACTTGCAATAGTACATCGTCGCCACCAGTGGCATCCCCAACAATACGAGCGGTGGTTCCGTCAGCAAAGTCGCCACTGAAAATTTCTTTGCCATCCACTGTTACAGGTCTGATCAATTGGATGGACATAATCCCTCCCACGGTTCCCCGGACGCGACCTAGTACATAGTCACCGGGGTTGAGTTGCGGTTCACCTCTGTAGGTGTTATGGCCGCGCAGTTGACTGATCAGGATTTCGTTATTTTCCGGTCCTGCTTGTGCGGGTACAGCGCCAACGGTGGTTAGGGCAACTAAACCGGCAAAACCAGCGACAAGGGAAATTTTGTTAAACACAATTACCTCAAGCAAAAAGTTAGTAAATTACCTAGAGACGTTCTAGATTATAACTTAGTTCCCAATTTTGTCTATATTGCGAAATATTTGTTTAATAATTTCTCGATCGAGGTGTTGGGGATTTCAGTTATCAGTTATCAGTTATCAGATTGCAGTTTTAAGTGGACAGTGTTAGGTGAAAACTTCGGGGTCTTCTGGACATCAGGTGAAAAATGTTCACAGTGTTACATAATGGGCGCAAACCTTGCGCCCCTACAGCCGGCACGATATTAATGGTAGGGACATAAGGCTTATGCCCTTTTTTCGATAAGATAAGCTTATCACTTTAACTCCAATAGAAGCAAACTTGGGAACTTTCTTTTCACTGATTACTGTTTACTGTTCACTGCTCACTGAAAAATCCCCATTTCCCCATTCCCTAACCCCTATTCCCTAACCCCTATCCCCATTGGTGAATAATTCAGGATCGAGGATGGGTAGTTCGCTATCTGTTTCTGCTGGGGGAGAGGGTAACTGGAAACGATTTAAGGTTTGTTGAATGCGATCGAAAATGGTGATTTTTTGCTCGCTATTGTTCTGGGGTTCGGGAATAGGTTCCACTTCTACCGGAGGCTAAATACTAGAGGCCGGTTCGTTAATCTCCTTTGTCTCCGGTATGGTGGTTAAGGGAGATTCGATCGCTTCAGGGGTTTCCTCCACCTTTTCGATTGTTTCTGTCTCTACTGGTTTTTCTTCCACTATTGGGCTTTCTGGCTCAATAACAGGATTTTCTTCCACTATTGGGCTTTCTGGCTCAATAACAGGATTTTCTTCCACTATTGGGCTTTCTGGCTCAATAACAGGATTTTCCTCCTCAATAACGGGGGTTTCCTCAACTATAGGGGTTTCTGGCTCAATAACGGGGGTTTCTTCCTCAACTATGGGAGTTTTTTCCTCTAGACTGGGAATGGTTTTATAGTTGGGATCAACAATGCTACGGGCAATTATAGGGGATAAATCGCCGCGGACTAATTGACTAAGGCCGTCTTGGTAAGAGGGATCAAAGCTAATCACGCGCACGCTGGTATTAAACTCGTTTTCGATTTTATTTCCCTTACCATCGATGAATTCTAATTGTACCCAGTTATTGCCCTTGTCAAAACCCTTGAGATAGATCGGTTCCCAAGTATCAAGCAGAAAACTTTCACCGTTGACAGTGACACGAATGCGCCAATTTTGAAGACTATTATCCTCGTTGGCAGTATTGGGCAGACGTAGAGGAGCATTACTCAGATAAAAATCGAGCAGGATCGGTTCTGCACCGTAGATTCCTTGCGGAATACTGTAGGTTAATAGGGGTAAGTTGTTATCAGGGGCATTTTTGCCTGTTTTTGTCAGAATATGAAAGGTTGTTTCAGCGAAGGCCCCATCATTTTTAAAACTTTCCTGCCAAGGCCGCAGGGCCAAGACGCGGAGGGTGTGAGTACCGGGGGCGAGATTTTCTAAGATAATCGGTTGCTTGAGGTCGTAGATAGCCGATGCTGGTTCATTATCGACAATTAGGCTCAAGTGGGGTCCTAATTTCAGGGTGTCGTCTTGGAAAATTGGCAGCTCCGACACTTGTAGTTTAACTGTCACCTGAGGGTCATCGAAAACTTGTTCGGCCAGAGGACTGAGAATCGTTACTTGGGGAGCGTAACGATCTAAACTGGGGCGCAGTTGCTGAATTAGGGCCGGGGGGGCAACCTCAGAAATGCGGCCTCGAACGACGGGAAGATTAGAGGTTTCGGAAGTGGGGAGATTGGTAGCCGTCAGGCGATCGCCACAGGCGGTTAATAGGGTGGTCAGTAAACCGATCACAAGACATATATGAAGGGTTTTGACTGGGATTAATTTATGTAGTAGGGATAGCACGTTCCTCCTAGAGCCAAGGCCAAAATCTATACAAACCATTGATTTTTGCGAGAGTCATCGAATGCTCTGGTGTCAGCAAAAGCGCGAGAAGATCAGGTTATGGCCTCAATTTTACAGAATTGTTTGATTGTTTTTTGAGAATCTATCTATTGAATTTTCTATATGGTCTGGTGAGGGAGAAAAGGGGGAAATCGGCTTCTGGGGCGACAATTAATAAACTTTTGTCAAGAAAAATCACTGGTCTGACCCTGACTGAGACCGTCCATAGCAGAAAATGTCTCTCCTAAGCTAAACGGCGCTTAACCTGCATGATCCAATAGCTATAACCCTTTTGGAGTCTATATCGGTGATCCGAAGTAAAAGCCGTTTAGCTTATCAAGGATTAAGACAATTTTAATTATTGTTAAGCATAACGAACAGACAAGAGAACAAAGACTTATCATCTACTATTGATGCTTTCGACTGGAATCTCACCCAAGAGGAAAGTCAAGCGACATTAACAAAAGGTGGGTCAGATTTCAACTTGCCTTTTTTAGGTTAAAAAATCTATCCTCAAATAAAACGCTAAGTCTATTGTCGAGAGAGGAGAATCCTCATGGCACTCCCCCCCAAAGCGGTAGCTAAAGTGATTGTAGATAAAGACCCAGTACCTACTTCCTTTGAGAAGTGGGGTCAACCGGGGCATTTTGATCGCACTTTAGCCAAAGGACCCAAAACCACCACCTGGATTTGGAACCTACACGCCAACGTCCACGATTTTGATAGTCAAACCAGCGATCTCGAAGATATTTCTCGGAAAATCTTCAGTGCCCACTTCGGACATCTCGCCGTTGTCTTCGTTTGGCTGAGTGGAATGTACTTCCACGGCGCGAAATTTTCTAACTATGAAGCTTGGTTAACCAACCCGCTCGCCATCAAACCCAGCGCCCAAGTGGTCTGGCCGATCGTCGGTCAAGGCATCCTCAACGGCGATGTGGGCGGTGGCTTCCACGGTATTCAGATCACCTCTGGTCTGTTCTACCTCTGGCGCGCCTCCGGGTTCACCAACAGCTATCAGCTATACTGCACCGCTATCGGTGGTTTAGTTATGGCGGGCCTGATGCTGTTTGCCGGTTGGTTCCACTACCACAAAAGCGCACCGAAACTGGAATGGTTCCAAAACGTGGAATCGATGATGAACCACCACTTGGCGGGTTTACTCGGCTTAGGTTCCCTAGGTTGGGCTGGTCATCAGATTCACGTTTCTTTACCGGTGAACAAACTCCTCGATGCTGGAGTAGCTCCCCAAGACATCCCCTTGCCCCACGAGTTCATTCTCGAACCGAGCAAGATGGCGGATTTATATCCCAGTTTCGCCCAGGGTTTGACCCCCTTCTTTACCCTTAACTGGGGTGCTTACTCGGATTTCCTCACCTTCAAAGGTGGCTTGAACCCCGTGACTGGTGGTCTCTGGCTTTCCGATACCGCTCACCATCACTTGGCGATCGCTGTATTATTCATCATTGCCGGTCATATGTACCGTACCAACTGGGGTATCGGTCACAGCATGAAGGAAATCCTCGAAAACCACAAAGGTCCCTTCACCGGTCAAGGTCACAAAGGACTGTACGAAATCCTGACCACCTCTTGGCACGCTCAGTTAGCGATTAACCTTGCTCTCTTAGGTTCGCTAACCATCATCGTGGCCCACCATATGTACGCCATGCCGCCCTATCCCTATCAGGCGACTGACTACGCCACCCAACTATCCTTGTTCACTCACCACACTTGGATCGGTGGCTTCTTAATCGTCGGTGCGGGAGCGCACGGAGCGATCTTCATGGTACGGGACTACGATCCGGCCAAAAACGTCGATAACCTGCTCGATCGGATGATCCGTCATCGCGACGCAATTATCTCCCACCTGAACTGGGTATGTATTTTCCTTGGCTTCCATAGCTTCGGTTTATACATTCACAACGACACCATGCGGGCTTTTGGTCGTCCCCAAGATATGTTCTCGGATACGGGAATTCAACTACAACCCATCTTTGCCCAATGGGTACAAAGTCTCCACACCCTAGCCCCCGGCAACACCGCTCCTAACGCTCTAACTACCGCTAGTTATGCTTTCGGTGGCGACGTGGTAGCCGTGGGTGGCAAAGTGGCCATGATGCCGATCACTCTCGGTACTGCCGATTTCCTCGTGCATCACATCCACGCCTTCACCATCCATGTAACCGTGTTGATTCTCCTCAAAGGGGTTCTCTACGCTCGCGGTTCCCGTCTGATTCCCGATAAAGCGAATCTCGGTTTCCGTTTCCCCTGCGATGGTCCCGGTCGCGGCGGTACCTGCCAAGTTTCGGGTTGGGATCACGTCTTCCTCGGCCTGTTCTGGATGTACAACTCCCTCTCGGTGGTAATCTTCCACTTTAGCTGGAAAATGCAGTCCGATGTCTGGGGAACCGTCGCCCCCGATGGTACTGTCACCCACGTTACCCTCGGTAACTTCGCTCAAAGTGCCATCACCATCAACGGCTGGTTACGGGATTTCCTCTGGGCGCAATCGGCCCAGGTGATTAACTCCTATGGCTCTGCCCTGTCCGCCTACGGAATCATGTTCCTAGCCGGTCACTTCGTCTTCGCGTTTAGCTTGATGTTCCTGTTCAGTGGTCGCGGCTACTGGCAAGAATTAATCGAGTCGATCGTTTGGGCGCACAACAAGTTAAGAGTTGCCCCCGCTATCCAACCTCGCGCCCTGAGCATCATTCAAGGTCGTGCCGTTGGTGTGGCTCACTACCTCTTAGGCGGTATTGTCACCACTTGGGCATTCTTCTTGGCCAGAAGTCTCTCGATTGGCTAAACTTGCCTATAAGGGCTTGCCAGTCCCCCGGGGATTGGCAAGACTAGGCTGAACCAGCGTCGATTGACCGATACCTCTGTAAGCGTTTCCTATTACAGTAGGTGAATTGAAAAAAGGAAATAACCAGCACTCGTGTAAGAGCCTCAGTTATTTAGAGAGGAGAATTTCCTAAACAGCTATGGCAACTAAATTCCCTAAATTTAGCCAAGATCTAGCCCAAGATCCGACTACCCGTCGGATTTGGTACGGGATCGCCACAGCCCACGATTTTGAAAGTCATGATGGCATGACGGAAGAGAATCTCTACCAAAAGATTTTCGCGTCCCACTTCGGCCACATTGCAATCATTTTCCTGTGGACTTCCGGTACGATATTCCACGTCGCTTGGCAAGGTAACTTCGAGCAGTGGATCAAAGATCCCTTAAACATCCGTCCCATCGCCCACGCGATTTGGGATCCCCAGTTCGGTAAAGGCGCTGTAGATGCCTTCACCCAAGCTGGCGCTTCTAACCCGGTTAACATCGCCTATTCTGGGGTTTACCACTGGTTCTACACCATCGGTATGACCTCCAACCAAGACCTATACCAAGGTGCGGTGTTCCTGCTGATTCTCTCGGCGATTTTCCTCTTTGCTGGCTGGTTACACTTACAACCTAAGTTCCGTCCTAGCCTCGCTTGGTTCAAAAACGCTGAATCTCGCCTGAACCACCACCTCGCCGCTCTGTTCGGTGTTAGCTCCTTAGCTTGGACCGGACACCTCGTTCACGTTGCTATCCCCGAATCCCGCGGTCAGCACGTTGGTTGGGACAACTTCCTCTCCACTCCCCCCCACCCGGCGGGTTTACTACCCTTCTTCACCGGTGACTGGGGTGTGTATGCGGAAAACCCCGATACTGCTAACCACATTTTCGGTACTGCCCAAGGCGCGGGAACTGCGATTCTCACCTTCTTAGGTGGTTTCCATCCCCAAACCGAGTCCCTCTGGTTAACCGATATGGCTCACCACCACTTGGCGATCGCTGTGATCTTCATCGTGGCTGGTCATATGTACCGCACCAACTGGGGCATCGGTCACAGCATCAAGGACATCCTCAATGCCCACAGACCCCCCAGTGGTAAGTTAGGAGCCGGTCACAAAAATCTTTATGACACGGTTAACAACTCTCTCCACTTCCAACTCGGTTTGGCTCTCGCTTCTTTAGGCGTGATCACCTCTCTGGTGGCGCAGCATATGTACGCGCTACCCCCTTATGCTTTTATCGCTAAGGACTACACTACCCAAGCGGCTCTCTATACCCACCACCAATACATCGCTGGTTTCCTAGCGGTGGGTGCTTTCGCCCACGGTGCTATCTTCTTCGTGCGTGACTATGATCCCGAAGCGAACAAAGATAACGTGCTGGCGCGGATGCTGGAGCATAAAGAAGCGATCATCTCTCACCTAAGCTGGGTTTCCCTTTTCTTAGGTTTCCACACCCTCGGCCTCTACGTTCATAACGATGTAGTCGTCGCTTTCGGTACTCCCGAAAAACAAATCCTCATCGAACCTGTGTTCGCTCAATTCGTGCAAGCAGCTTCGGGTAAAACCCTGTACGGCATGAACGTACTGTTGTCTAACCCCGATAGCATCGCTTACACCGCCTATCCCAACTACGGTGATGTTTGGTTACCCGGTTGGTTAGACGCAATCAATAGCGGCACTAACTCCCTCTTCTTAACCATCGGTCCTGGCGACTTCCTCGTTCACCATGCGATCGCTCTTGGTTTACACACCACCGTTCTAATCCTGGTTAAAGGTGCTTTAGACGCTCGTGGTTCCAAATTAATGCCCGATAAAAAAGACTTCGGGTATTCCTTCCCTTGCGACGGTCCCGGTCGTGGCGGTACTTGCGACATCTCTGCTTGGGATTCCTTCTATCTAGCCATGTTCTGGATGTTGAACACCCTGGGTTGGTTAACCTTCTACTGGCACTGGAAACACCTCGGTGTCTGGTCGGGTAACGTGGCTCAGTTTAACGAAAACTCCACCTATCTGATGGGCTGGTTCCGCGATTACCTCTGGGCTAACTCGGCTCAATTAATCAACGGTTACAACCCCTACGGTGTTAATAACCTTTCTGTCTGGGCCTGGATGTTCCTCTTTGGACACCTCGTTTGGGCAACCGGTTTCATGTTCCTGATCTCTTGGCGCGGTTACTGGCAAGAGTTGATCGAAACTATCGTTTGGGCCCACGAACGCACTCCTCTGGCGAACCTGGTTCGTTGGAAAGACAAACCCGTGGCTCTCTCGATCGTTCAGGCTCGTTTGGTTGGTTTAGCTCACTTCACCGTTGGCTATATCTTCACCTACGCCGCCTTCTTGATCGCTTCCACTGCCGGCAAGTTCGGCTAAACCTTGAATTAGGTGACTAAAAAACCCCCCGCCCATTGGTGGGGGGTTTTGTTTTTGACATCCTCGCCGCCCTAAAAGTGCGGCGATTCCTAAACCTCACGATTTAAGTTTCTGCTTCCACCACCGTCGCATACCACAGTTAAAAAACCATGTACTGTCTTACACAGAGTCCACAGACTTTCGCCCCATTTCAGAAGCCCGATTCCGTGTGTCCCACGGTACGTT
>NZ_JADBRW010000037.1:0-9884 GCF_020247025.1 Microcystis sp. M109S1 | reverse complement strand
CATGCTTGTGTTCTGAGATGGGGTGCCTTATTGTAAACTAATCTTACACAGCCCAAAGTGCGCCGCAATAGCGACTCTTGTTCTGGTGTGGGGTAAAATCGAAACGAGTAGGCTTTTTCCATGTCTCACATTTTAGCATATATTTCGTAAATGTGCTAATATTTAATAGTAAAGCCGTCGTAGAACGACGGGGTTTCAGACCCAAAATTTTCGATGAACCATTCTTGGCATCCCCTAGTCTAAACAGACAAGTAGCTAGGGGTGACGGGAATGATCGAGGTGATAACCGATAAGCAAACAATTGTGAGCGATCGAGAGTTAATCTTAAAGTGTCAAAAGGGTGATAGGGGTGCTTTTCCCCACCTTTACCGTCTTTATCAACCAAAAATCCGCTCTACTCTCTATCAACTCTGTGGACGGGAATTCCTAGAGGATTTTGTCCAAGAGGTATTTTTAAGAGTGTGGCGCGGGTTGCCGAAATTGCGTTCACCTGAATACTTTTCCACTTGGGTTTATCGGATCACTTGGAATGTGGCGATCGATGGTCGGCGACAATTAGCCAAAAGACAAATGAGGATGGCCAAAAGCACTGATGAGGAAAACTCCCTTGATAGCGAATCCCGTCCCCAAGATAGTCCCGATTTGATGCAACTGCATTATGAGGAAGTCGTCCGACAAGGGTTAGAAATTCTCAGTTTAGAACATCGCGCTGTCCTTGTCCTTCACGATCTAGAGGACTTACCTCAAAAGGAAATTGCCCAAATCTTAGAAATTCCCCTCGGTACGGTGAAATCACGTCTTCATTATGCGCGTAAAACCATGGGTCAATTTTTGCAAAAACAAGGAGTTCTCTAATGTCCCCAGAAGATGACAAAGTGGTTAATTTTCTGCGTCGCTATCGTCCATCGCTGCCACCTCGACCGATAGATCAAGAAGAACAGTTAATGCAAATGATTCGGGGAGAAAAACCGGTAACTTCCCCAAAATCCCTGCCTTTATTGGGGTTGATCACTGGTATTACTGCCTTATCGGCACTGATTTTTGCTTCCTATCGTTGGTCTCATCCTCATCCACAACTGGGCCAAATTTCCGACGAGGAGTTAGAAGCTTTTTTAGTGGAGAGTTGGAACCATAGCATCGCTCCACCGATTGCTGCTCCTAGCGTTTATAGTTCGCCTTGGATGAGCTTAAACGAGCCTCAACTCACCTATTCTACCTATAATCCTTAATTTCTTTGTGGAGGTCAATTATGTCCCTTTCTACTCTCTCGATTTTCGGCACGACCATGGCTTTAACTCTAGCCGTTAACCTAGCCCCAACTGCCACTGTGTTATCCTATCCCCAAGATCGTCTATTTATCGCTCAAACTAGCTCTCCCCAGCGTCCTGAGAGTCGTCCCCGTCGGGTGAATAATTCTAGAGAAGGACTAATCGAACAATTGAACCTTACCGATGACCAAAAGTCAAAAGTTGCCGCTATTCGTCAGAAATATCGGGGACAAATCCAAAAATTGCAAGAAACCATTAGAAACAACGAACAAGAATTAAATAGTTTATTATCAAATAATGCCTCCGATCGAGATATCCGCTCCAAACATCAGCAAATCTCTCGCAATCGCCAAGAAATCAGTAACCTGCAATTTGAGAATTTTTTGGAAATTCGCCAAGTCTTAACTCCCGCTCAAAGAATGGAATTTTCCCAATTAATGCAGGAACGTTGCCCTAATTTCCCCAATTGCGGACGACCATAATTCCCATCAGTGCGGATTAAGCAACTTTAACTGGCGATCGAGTTTGATTCCGATACATTAGAAAAACGCAAAGGATGGGTTACTACCCCATCCTCAACTGATCATTTACTAATAAATTATCGTTTCCAAGTGACTTTTGGTAGGATATGATTCATATCTACCCGATTTTTATACTTGGTGGCGAAGTTTAGGAGGGAATCGAGGAGAGAATCGGAGAGATAGTGAGGTTGTAGGCCTAGATCGAGTAATTTCGTGTTTTTAGCGTTAAAATAATGTTCCTCTAACTCGATGCGCGGGTTGTCAAGATTGTTAATCTCCACATTTAACCCTAATGCGGAACCAGCTTTTTTCACCATCAGTGCCAAGTCACCGACACTAAACAGTTCGGTAAATTGGTTAAAGACGCGGAATTCCCCCGATTGAGCGGGATTTGCGATCGCTAATTCCAAACAACGCACGGTATCGCGGATATCTAAAAATCCTCGCGTTTGGCCACCTTTACCGTACACTGTCAGGGGATGACCGATCGCCGCTTGAATACAAAAACGGTTTAAAGCAGTACCAAAAACCCCATCGTAATCGAGACGGTTAATCAACATCTCATCCATTCCCGTTTCTTCGGTGAGGACTCCATAAACCACCCCTTGATTGAGATCTGTGGCTTTTAAACCCCACATCCGACAGGCAAAATGGATATTATGGCTATCGTGGACTTTGCTGAGATGGTACATACTACCGGGTTGTTTGGGATAGGGTAAAGTATCCTTACGACCGTTATGTTCGATCGTGATGTAGCCTTCTTCAATATCTATATTCGGTGTGCCATACTCACCCATGGTTCCCAGTTTCACTAGGTGCGCGTCGGGAAATTCCTCTTTCATCGCGTAGAGGATATTTAAATTGCCAACAACGTTGTTAACTTGGGTTAAAACTGCGTGTTCGCGATCGATCATGGAGAAGGGTGCAGATCTCTGTTCTCCGAAGTGAACAATCGCATCCGGTTGAAACTGTCGCAGGGATTGAATCAAAAAGTCGTAGTTATTGATATCCCCGACAAAAAGATCGAGCGATTTTCCCGTCAGATCTTGCCAGCGTTGAATCCGATGAGATATGGGTGCGATCGGTGTTAAGGTATCGCAGCCTAATTGTAAGTCCCAATAGCGACGAACTAAACTATCAAGTATGCCTACTTCGTAACCTCTATTTGATAGATGGAGTGCCGTTGCCCAACCACAATAGCCGTCTCCGCCAATAACCAAAACTCTCATACAATATCTGTAAAGTTTATATACTCGTCTTTGGTAACTCTAGCAGTTTTGTGTCACGCTTTACCAACTTAATCCCCGTGAACATAGCGGGGGTGATGGGGTGTAGGGTGTGGGGTGTGGGGTGTGGGGTGTGGGGTGTAGGGAAGGAAACCTCTTTCATCTGTGGGGGTGAAAATTTTTTCATCGAGACTGACTCCTGATTAAGCTAAACGGCGCTTAACCTGCATGATCCAATAGCTATAACCCTTTTGGAGTCTATATCGGTGATCCGAAGTAAAAGCCGTTTAGCTTACCACTGTCCACTGAAAACTCAAATCTGCTCACTGCTCACTGCTCACTGCTCACTGCTCACTGCTCACTGATGAGGGTGTTCTAGAAAACTTGACAAGGGAACGGATTACAGGGAAACTCAGCTTGTAATCAGTGGGCTTTGCTGACGAGAAAACAAAAGCCAAAAATCTAGATAAAAGGCAGTTTTTTTCGGTAACTCAGGGACTATCTGCTTTTTTACTTTTTACTTTTTACTTTATTACTTGATCTTATGCGTTGGCAAGCTCGGCAAAAATCTTCGTTTCCTTTGCTTCCCCTATACGGATTTTTGGCATTTATCGTCACTTGTCTGATTATTTGGACAATTTCTCTCTATCCTCGTTCTAATGCTCTGGTGGGGGGTGATTCTCTCCCCGCACCCTTTAGGGAGTTTCAACCGGAATGCGCGGATTATGTCCTAGAAAATAGTTCTTTTAAGGATATATCGAGAATTTTTGATTGTAAAACCTATAAAAACTTATCAGATCGCGTGATTGTTCCCCTATCTCTCCAAAAAAACGATATTAGTCTCGATAATTGGCAAAATAACTCGGCAACAGCGATCGAATTAGCACTCTGGCCAGAAATTCATCCCCGCGCTCAAGAGACAAAAGTACCGATTTTAATGTATCACGACATTTTACCGGAAAAAGAGGTATTTTTTGACGTTACTCCGGGGGAATTAGAGGCACATTTTCAATTTTTGCAGGAAATCGGGGCAACTCCTATCAGTATCGATTGGTTAATTTCCCATCTGCGGACAGGTATCCCCCTTCCCGCTAAACCGGTTTTATTGACTTTTGATGATGGTTATGGGGGACATTACCAGTATGTCTATCCTTTATTGAGAAAATATAACTATCCCGCCGTTTTCTCGATTTATATCAATAAAATGACTCAAAAAACTGGCAGAACCAGTGTCACTTGGCAACAACTCCAGGAAATGGCCGCCGATCCTCTAGTACAAATTGTCTCCCATAGTGTTAGTCATCCCCGGGATTTAAGATTATTGTCCGATGCAGATTTGGAGCAAGAAGTCAAGCAATCGAAACAAATCTTAGAAAAAGAATTGGGCATTCCGATTAATTATTTCACCTATCCGGAAGGGAAGGCGGACGATCGAGTGAAGGAATTCGTCAAAAAAGCGGGTTATCGGGCGGCTTTATCGATGAATGACCTCGATGAACATTTTGCTGGACAATCCCCCGATTTACTCACTATTGGACGCTTTGGGCAATCGCGCACCAGGGAAATTGTACCGCAAGCTTGGGGAGGTGATCCCTTACCCCGTAGGGATGGTGGTTTTAACTTTGCCACCACCATCCAAAAACGGGAAGTGGAATTCCCAAGCAATACACTTGTTCTGATTAGTGGCGGGATTCCCAAAACTATCCACGCTGATAGTCGCTATCAAGTGGAGGAAATTATCGCCGGCACAGAAGCGATCGCGGCTGTAGATGGCGGTTTTTTCTCTCTCAAGGAATTGGACTCAAATCAGATGATCGGGCCGGTTTTAAGCGAAAATGGCGGCTTTATCCCGGGATATGAAGGTGAAATCGGCAAGTTAGAGGGTCGTCCTTTAGTAATCATTACCGATCGATGGGTGCGTTATCTTCCTTTTGATCCTGCCCGTCATAATACCCTAGAAGGAATTGCAGCGGAGGCCAGAGATGATCTCAAGGTTACGGATGCTTTTGTCGCGGCCGCTTGGTTAGTCAAAGATGGACAACCACAATCGCGAGAATCCTTTGGTACACTTTACGGTTTTGATGCCCTGCGTCACCGGGCTTTTTGGGGAATTAATCAGGCAGGACAGCCAGTAATCGGGGTTTCCAGAGACCCGATCGATTCGATGGCTTTGGGAGAATTATTAGTACAGGCAGGTTTTCGGGAGGCGGTGATGTTGGATTCAGGAGCAAGTACTTCCCTCGCTTATCGAGGCCAATCGCAAGTGCATTATACTCCCCGCCCCGTTCCCCACGTTGTCGCTTTATTTCCCCCCACAGAAACCTATATTGTTCCCATTAGTCATGTGGGGATTCCCTGCGTAATTTTCGCCGATTCCTGTCCTGCGGGGAGTTAGGTTAGCACTATATGATCGAGTTAAACCTTAGCCCAAGAGTCTAGCATGGAGATCGAACGTCTTAACGCCCTTTCCGATAATTATATTTTCCTCCTCTACGATCGCGCACAAAAAATCGCGGCCGTGGTGGATCCGGCCGAACCTGAACCCGTTTTCAGGCGATTAGAGGCTTTACAGGTGGATTTAGTCGCTATTTTCAATACCCATCACCACGGCGACCATGTGGGGGCTAATCAGGCTTTAATTAATCGTTATCCCCATCTTTGTGTTTATGGGGGAAAGGAGGATCGCGGTCGCATTCCGGGCCAGCAGCTGTTTTTAGAGGAGGGGGACCGGGTGGAATTTGCCGGTCGCTGGGCCGAGGTTTTCTTTGTCCCCGGCCACACTCGCGGTCATATTGCCTATTATTTTCCCCCGGTTAACCCCGGAGATTACGGCGAGTTATTCTGCGGTGATACCCTGTTTTCTGGGGGTTGTGGTCGTTTATTTGAGGGAACACCGGGGCAAATGGTGGCTTCTTTAAGCAAATTGCGATCGCTGCCTGACCAGACCCGGGTTTGGTGCGCTCACGAATATACGTTAAATAATTTAAAGTTTGCCTTGACAGTTGACCCTAATAATGCTGCTCTGCAACAGCGTTATCGGGAAGTGGAGAAAAATCGCGCTCAAGATATTCCCACGATTCCGGCAATTTTGGGGACGGAAAAGCTGACTAATCCTTTTTTGCGCTGGGATAGTCCCGCTTTGGAAATGACCATGGATAGCAGAGAACCAGTACAAGTGTTTGCACGGCTGCGGGGGAAAAAAGATAATTTTTAGCAGTAGCGGCGTCAAAAAAAACGAGCGATCCTGAGAATACAGGATCGCTCGCGTTATCGGATCAGATTACAAGCTCAAGGGTTGCGGATCTAACTTCAAATCGGCAAGACTGACATCACCGTGACCATTTACCGCCACCTCTAGGGGCAAATTGCCGTGATAAGCTTGGATTAACAGGGTTTTTAAGTCCTCGATCAGGGGATAACGGGGATTGGCTCCGGTACACTGATCATCGAAAGCTTGTTCGGCTAAATGGTCTAATTTGGCCATAAATTCGGCTTCAGTTTCGGGAATTACCTCTTTAATACTGGCCGGAATACCGATTTCCCGTTTTAAACATTCGATCGCTAATACCAATCTTTCCACACTTTCGGTCTCGCTTTCTCCTCCCAATCCCAGGGAATGGGCGATCCTGGCATAGCGCCATTTCACGTTAGGATATTTGTACTGAGAGAAGGTGGCCTGTTTAAAGGGGGCATCGGTGGCATTATAGAGGATGACGTGGGAAATCATCAAGGCATTGGCGAGACCGTGGGGAATGTGGAAAATGGCCCCCAATTGGTGGGCCATGGAGTGACAGATGCCTAAAAAGCCATTAGCGAAGGCCATTCCTGCCATTGTCGCCGCATAATGAACTTTTTCCCGCGCTTTCGGGTCTTTAGCCCCGTTATGATAGGAACTGGGCAGGTATTTAAACAGCAGTCGGATGGCATCTTGAGCAAGAGCATTGGTGTACTCTGAGGCTAAAACCGAGACGTAGGCCTCAAGAGCGTGAGTTAAAGCGTCAATTCCGCCGTAGGCTGTCAATTTTTTCGGCATATTCAGCACTAATTCTGGATCGACGATGGCCATGCTGGGAGTTAGGGCATAATCTGCCAGAGGATACTTAATATTATTACGGCGATCGGTAACAACAGCGAAGGGAGTCACTTCCGATCCTGTTCCCGAAGTGGTGGGAATACAGACCATCAGAGCTTTTTCACCTAAAGGGGGCAATTCATAGACTCGTTTGCGGATATCCATAAAGCGCATGGCCAAGCTCTCGAATTCTATCTCTGGATGCTCGTAGAGTAGCCAGATGATTTTGGCCGCATCCATCGGGGAACCGCCACCGATAGCGATAATCACATCGGGATTGAAGGTATTAATCACATTTAACCCCCGTTCGACGGTTTCTAGGGAAGGATCGGGTTCCACATCATAAAAGATATTAACCGTGATGCCGATTTCTTCTAAAACTTCCTCTAAAGCTGCGGTAACTCCTAGGTCAAAAAGAGGTTTATCGGTGACAATAAAGGCCCGTTTTTTGCCGGCTAATTCCCGAATAGCGATCGGTAATGCCCCGTATTTAAAATATACTTTTGGTGGTACTCGGAACCAAAGCATATTTTCCCGGCGCTCGGCCACGGTTTTAATATTTAACAGGTGGCTAGGTTCGACGTTTTCGCTGATGGAATTACCGCCCCAAGTGCCACAACCGAGGGTTAAACTAGGATCGAGACGGAAGTTATAGATATCACCGATCGCACCTTGGGAGGAAGGGGTATTAATTAATACCCGGGCCGTTTCTACGTTGTCTTCAAAGCGTTTAATATGTTCCCGATTTGAGGGAGATGTATAAAGCACGGCCGTATGACCTCGACCCGCAAATAAGACCAGTTTTTCGGCTTTTTTCACCCCATCTTCAAAGTCTTTCGCTCGGTACATAGCTAAAATTGGCGAGAGTTTTTCGTAGGAAAATGGTTCCTCTAAACCAATATTTTCTACTTCTCCGATTAGTAATCGGGTATCTTCTGGAACAGAAATTCCCGCTATGGCGGCTAATTTTTCCACTGGTTGCCCGACGATATCGGGGTTGATATGACCATCTTTTAGGAGAATCTCGGCGACTTTTTCCCTTTCTTCGGGGGAAAGAAGATAGGCCCCGCGATCAATAAATTCCTGTCGAACTTCTTCATAGATGCTATCGACAACGATTACCGATTGTTCCGAGGCGCAAATCATGCCGTTATCGAAGGTTTTACTGAGAATAATCGAGGAAACGGCCATTTTTATGTGAGCGGTTTCGTCAATTAAAGCGGGAGTATTGCCGGCACCGACTCCTAAGGAAGGTCTTCCCGAAGAATAGGCCGCTTTTACCATACCGGGACCGCCGGTAGCGAGGATTAAATTAATGCTGGGATGTTGCATTAATGCTTGGGAAAGTTCCACCGATGGCTGATCGATCCAACCAATAATACCAGCCGGCGCTCCCGCTTTCACGGCCGCTTCCAAGACAATTTTGGCCGCTGCGATGGTGCAGTCTTTGGCTCGCGGATGGGGGGAAAAAATGATGCCGTTGCGGGTTTTCAGGGCAATTAGGGCTTTAAAAATGGCTGTGGCGGTGGGATTTGTGGTGGGTACGATCCCCGCTAAAATGCCCACGGGTTCGGCGATTTTTTGCAGACCAAAGGATTTATCTTCTTCGATAATGCCGCAGGTTTTGCTGTGTTTATACTTGTTGTAGATGATTTCTGAGGCAAAATGGTTTTTAATCACTTTATCCTCTATTACTCCCATCTCTGTCTCTTGTACGGCCATTTTAGCCAGGGGAATGCGAGCGTTGTTAGCTGCTAATGCCGCTTTTTTGAAGATAAGATCTACTTGTTCTTGGCTATAGTTGGCAAATTGTTGTTGAGCTTTTTTTACCTGTTGAATGAGTTCTTCTAGCTCTTGTCTATTGGTAACTGTCATAACAATTTTGTAGATAAAATTACGCTTTTTATTCTCTTATAGCGTTTTTCGGCAGGGGATTCGCTTAATCTTGGGATTTTCTTTATAGTTTCCTAAGCATTGGTATTATAGGATACTAATCCTAAATCCATTGAGCATAGGTAACATATCAGGACAGGCACTCATGCAAAGGGGAGAATAAATAATCAGTTTTTGATAACTGGATTTAGTATAAATTAGGATTGACCAGTACCTAGAAAAAGTTTGAGGACAGAGACTCAATGATCAAGTTACCAGAAATTCAAGCCGGTGTTCGAGAAGCTGGTTCTATTCCGCGCTCCTTGAGTGAAAAGTTTAAAGTTGATCACAGCTTGGCAACGGATTCAGGGTGAGATTCAACATCAAACTAGGATATCTCTACACTCTAGAAAATAAATATCTTCAGAGCAACCGAATCAAATAGAATTAAATCAGTCAATTTTGATGGTGTTTTGAATGATTAATCTAAACCCAGTTTCTTGGCGAAATTTTTCCATCCTCTCCATTTGTGAAGTCTGAAAGTTAGGCTTTTTGTTATTAGCAATGTAGGCTTTTCGGCTCTTCGGTAATTGTTATGCAAATAATTAACTTAAAATAAAATTAGATAAGAGA
This sequence comes from Microcystis sp. M109S1, assembly GCF_020247025.1. Lineage (NCBI taxonomy): Bacteria > Bacillati > Cyanobacteriota > Cyanophyceae > Chroococcales > Microcystaceae > Microcystis > Microcystis sp. M109S1. The sequence goes on along the minus strand of NZ_JADBRW010000037.1, from coordinate 292 downwards.
GCCTACGCCCAAAAGTAGCTGAAATTCATATAAAGAAGGACTTAAGGCACAAATAGGTTAATAAGCTAAACGGCTTTTACTTCGGATCACCGATATAGACTCCAAAAGGGTTATAGCTATTGGATCATGCAGGTTAAGCGCCGTTTAGCTTACCAAAAGATAGACAATTGAGTTAAATTTTGAGATAATCGCCAAAAACCCGAGTATTTTACTTATGATGCTTGACAAATTTTTGAACCTAAAAGGAACCTCTATTCAAGGCTATCTACACCTAGAAAATATCGGTATAGTT